>JAYVKQ010000537.1:0-3093 GCA_043768285.1 Saprospiraceae bacterium
GATGAGCGATTCGCCGTTATAGACGATGGTTATGATGGAGAATTTTGGATTCATTATTCAAATTTCGATTTTAACTTCAAAAACCAATCCTCAAAATACCGTTTAGAAAACCATGAAACACTGATAACACCCAATGTTACAACAATATAAAAAAACACAGTCGAAAGGGTAGGCGACATCTGCATCATCCATTTTTTAAAAACCAACACAACGCCAAAGATAGCGAGCATTTGATACATATAGAAGCCATAACTGATTTCGCCCAATTTTTCTAAAAACGCATTATTAAGTTTGAACAACGG
Organism: Saprospiraceae bacterium; assembly: GCA_043768285.1. Classification (GTDB taxonomy): domain Bacteria; phylum Bacteroidota; class Bacteroidia; order Chitinophagales; family Saprospiraceae; genus JAAFJT01. The sequence continues at coordinate 303 of JAYVKQ010000537.1, forward strand.
CTTCGGATTGACGGACACATTGAGGATAAGCCAGAGAAAAAGTACCCCCTCAGTATAAATGCCTAAAACAGGTGTTAGAAAAAATATTTTATAGACAATGAATTGATTTTCAAGGAAATAGCCATGAAAGAAAAATCTTAAAAACATGGTTGTTAAAAATAAAATCTGAAAAATAGGTTTAAAAATAAGTGCGTTTTCTACACGTTTTCTATTTTTAAAAACAGCGTAAGCGCCTAAACCACCGATTGCCATGAGCTCAAATTTCAAGGATAACAAAACGTCTTCCACTATTTTCAAAGCTTCACTTTTATCATTTTGAAAAGCAAAAAACAGAATAATGAATGATTTGACGATGATAATGCCAATGATAACTTTTAGGATATGGTGTTTAAAAAACTTAAAAAGCGGTGCCCAAATCAAGTAAAAATATTCCTCTACGCCGATGCTCCAAAGGGGTTCTAAAAGGTGGCTACCATATAGCGGATTGACGACAAATGATAGAAATAATAGAAAAAATGCCCCTGCCGTGAGGGTATCGTAGGGCATTGTGTAGTCGAAATTGACAATGCTCAAAAATACAGGAATAGCGACTAAACCAACGAAAACCAATAAGTAGTACAAAGGAAAAATGCGATATACGCGGCGCATATAGAATCTTTTGAGACTAATATCGCCCGTATTTTCTTTTTCAAAAAGCAATAAATAAGTAATTAAAAAACCACTCAACACGAAGAAAAAGGACACCGCCAATGAGCCATTTCTGAATAGAGAAAAATGCTCTAAACTGAATAGCCCGTTCTTAGCCCGAATAGTCTCACCATGATGCAAAACGACCAAATAGGCGGCGAAAAAACGGAGAGTATTCAAACCCGAAAAATGAATTTTTTGATTATTTGTCAATTATGTATGGTTTTTTAATGAAATTTGATAGTTTTACCCGCTTTTTGAAAACGCAAAAATAGAATATATTCATCATTCAAAAGGTTAATATATAAAAATACTGAGGGGGTCTTTCAATTGTATAAAAAAGTCCTTATTTTTGAAAAAATATTACTAAACGAAAAAATATTCATTTATGAAGAACACTCCCCATTGCCCATTTTGCTGCCACATCGTACCCGATGTCGTTTTCAAGCAAATGAAAAAAGAAGGTATTGATGTGACCGCCGATAAAAGCGTCAAACAAGCCGAAGATTTTAGAGAAAAACGCACAGAGTTTTCACTTATGGCGCGTAGCCTTGTCAGCCGCGCTATTGGTGATGCAGAACGCTATGTGTATAACAGTAAGAACTCCAACAAGATGAAGTTAACCTTGGTACGCAAGGAAACCGAAGCAGCCGCAGCCGATAATGACGCAAATTTGGCGTATGAAAATGGCGGCATTGTGCGCGAGTATTTCAAGACCCAATTGGATTGGGACTCGATTGATGGCTCTGGTTTAGATTTGATTTTCAACGTGCATTATCTCGTCCGTTACAACAATGCTTTCTGGGATGGTCAAATGATGACCTTTGGCGATGGTGATGGTGTGAATTTCACCAGTTTCGCCCAATCGCTTGACGTTACGGGACATGAATTGGCGCACGGCGTTATTCAATACACCGCAGGTTTGGTCTATAAAGGTCAATCAGGCGCATTGAATGAGCATTTTGCGGATGTTTTTGGTATTGCCGTAAAACAATGGCACTTAAAACAAACGGCAAAAGAAGCGGATTGGCTTATTGGCGCAGACTGTATGGGTACGAAGTTTAAGGGCAAAGGTATTCGCTCTTTTAAAGCACCTAACGATGAAAAATTTGTGATGATGGCACAGCCTGATAGTATGACGACTATCTACAAAGGCACATCTGATAACGGTGGCGTTCATATCAATAGCGGCATTCCAAATAAAGTTTTCTACTTGGTTTCTCTCGAAATTGGCACTAATGTAGCGGCTAAATGGTGGTTCGAAGCCTTAAAAATCTTAAAACCTACTGCCAAATTCGTAGATTTATACAAGGCTCTAAAAGTAGTGTCGAAAGAAATGATACCTGTTGATAAATTACCCGCTAATGCTTTAGATGCGTTGGGTAAAAGTTTTATTAAAGTTGGGATTATTAAGAAAATATAGTATAAAGTATTAAATTTGAAATCAGGGAAAATTTTGACTCTACGAGTCATAGTAAATTGATAGGAAATAACTGACTCGTAGAGTCAAAATGTTTGTAATAACTACTATTTTGGGTTTTCGCTCTGACACGTAGTGTCACATGCCACATCCCGATTGCATCGGGAATATTTATTTAAGAGATTTCCGAAGTTAGCAGTGTTTAACAACTTCTAAAAATTTAATAAAATGAAAATAAAACTGAGTAGAGAAGGCGGATTTATCGGTTTGGCAGCTAATAAAAGTGTTGATTTTGCTGACCTTTCGGCAGAAGAAAAAGAGCTTTTTAATAATACAATTGAAGAAAAAATAAGCCAGCAAAAAGAGGAAGCTACTGCCGAAAAAAGCGATAAAAACGCCGTCAAAACCGCAAAGAAGGTTTCGCTTGACAGCACAGGCACACGTGGTTTGGATGCCGCTATACCTGCCGATGTGCAATCTTATGAAATCAAAGTCCGCAAAGGCTCAAAAACCATTACCATTAAGTTTGATGATACCAATATACCAGAGAAAATGTATATGATGTTTCAGAAATATGTGTAGTTAATGATGAGTTATGAGTTAGGAGTTAGGAATAGATATTGGGTTCTTGTTTAGTGCAGAGGTTTAGTAAACTGAATTTTAATTTTTTTGAAAAAAAATTAA
>JAYVKQ010000538.1:0-3463 GCA_043768285.1 Saprospiraceae bacterium
GGCACTCTAATAATTTTAAAAATACAAGAAGGTTTTTGATTTTCTTTTTATAAAAAATTTTCAATTTTTTATAAAAAGAAAATCAAAAACAGCCCCCCCCGTCCTGCCAAGCATGAAAAACTTATCTTAGGTTTCTTAGAGTGCCAAAGTAGAAATAATTAATCCCGAAAAAAAAATTCAATAATCTTGTCACATCAAAACCCCTTTTGGCATATAGATAAAAGAATGTAAAACAATTAAAAAAATAAAGACAATGATTACGGAAAATAGAGATTTTACACGCATACAAAATTCAAAGATACAAGGTACAGGGTTATTTGCAAAAAGGGTCATACCCCGTGGAACGAGAATCATGACTTACGAAGGTTTAAGGGTATCTAAAGCAGATTTGCTCAATGACTTAGCGAATGGTTTGACAAACATGATTTATGTTATGAATTTGAATGAAACGATGGTCGTTGATGGTGAAAGAGGTGGTAACGATGCACGTTTTATCAACCATAGTTGTGAACCGAATTGCGAAGTGCTTTTTTTCAATGAAACACCTTATATCTATGCTTTGCAAGAGATTCCGCAAGCCGAAGAATTGAGTTTCGACTATAAATTAGGCTTTGGCGGCGAGGTGGCGATTACAGATGAACAAAAAAAAGCATGGTTTCCGTGCAATTGTGGTGCAAAAACCTGCAAAGGCACAACCTTAGGGCAATAATCAGGAATTAAAGAATTAGGACTTTTGGCGTTGATATTCAATCGTTTACGAAATTTGAAATTTCAGTTTCTTTTCTTCTTATTCGGGAAATCGAAAATAAAATTATATTTATTCAATCATTAAACAAAAATTTAGAGCTATGGAAAATTCTTTTGAAAACATCAACAATGCGGCTAAAAATTTCGCTGTTACAGCAGCTACGGTATTCGTTTTACAAGCTGCGCCCAACGTGTTATTCGCCCAATCAGGTGCTAAAGCCGTGCAAACTCAAACAGCCTCTTCTTTCACTATCAAACTCAGCAATGCCCGTATTGATGCCTTGATAGTCGGTATGAAAAATGGTACACCCATTTATAAAAACCCTAATGGTGAACTCTTTACGCTCAATAGCACAACGGGTGATAAGGAATATATCAAGCCCGAAGAATTTGCTTCTTTAAAATTCTATATGAAAATGGATTCCCACATGGCAAATAAATCGTCTTTTACTTGGAAATTTGCAACAGCCGATGTGCAATCTGTTACTGTTTTGGGAATTGATAAAGAAGGTCATACTATCCAAAAGAATAGCCGTGGCGAATCGTATTATTTGCACCCAACTACGGGCGATATGGTTTTTGTTAAAAATTAAGAATTTTGCCCACCCCTCAGTATTTGAGTATAAAAAGCCTTTCTCTACGTGAGGAAGGCTTTTACTTTTACAGGTTGACAATAAACTTTCAATAAGAAAGTTACTCATAAATCCCGTTATTTTTCATCAATGCCCCATCCCAGCAATCCACTCACGTATCAACTTCACCCCCTCAGTATGTTTGAGCTTCCTACTCAATTCAGGCATCATAACGCCTGGGTCAAGGGCTTCCATGCGATAAACCAAGATGCTTTCTTGCGGTTTGCTGGGTACAATATCAAATTTTAAATTGCCAGAACCGCGCCCTGCGGCAACGGGCGTTTTGAAAAAACCATAGGCTGTGCTGTCCGTTGTTTGCCAATCTAAAAATAAGCCTGACGTTTGGGCGGGACCTTGCTTGTTGTGGCAATGGGCGCAATTGATGTCGAGATATGCGCGGGCGCGAGCGTCTAATTTTTCGCTCGTATTTGCATAATCCACCGTTTTAGGAATACTCGTTAAATCATCAGGCAACCCCCTCAGTATTTTTGCCTTTTTCCAGTTAATTAATTGATTATCAATAGTTTGTGTATATGCTAAATCGCTATTTAGTTGCCTTGCCGAAGGACCAATGGGTGTCATAACACCATTTTTTTCGTGGCAGCCTTTGCATTGGTTCATATTGGGTATGGTATAATCCAGCGTTTGTTTCGCGCCTTTTTCGTCTTTCCAAGTCACGAGTGTATTGCCACCTGCTACTTCCAAAAAAGCATCGGTTTGGTCGGCGTTCCAGATATAGGGTAGGGCAAGCCAGCCGTCTGCCTCGTGCAAGAGTACACGGGTTTCTATCAAACGTCTGCCCTTTTTTTCATTTTTCATATCATTGGCGTAGTAAAACGTTTTAATAATCGCTGTGCCTTTTGGGAATTGAAAAACGCTATCCGCATTGTAGCTAACATATTGATTGTCAGGTAGTTTTACAAAGCGCAACTTTTGAGCATAGTCCGAAAATAGGGGTGCATTGAGGGCATAAGGCACTACCCCCGAAGCAGGTTTTTGCTCTTTAATTGTGCCTTCAAAGAAACCATATTCAGATAGTTTTTCTTTGAATGGCTGCACTGATTTGGTGCGATATGAAAAATTTAAGAGGAGGGTGCAAATCGGAAAAAGTAAGACAATTAGTATTTTCATTGCTGATTTGCTTATTTATTTTTACTCGAATAAACGAATTAAAGGATTTTGGTAAATAGCATAAAAACGTTTCGTGCGTAGGTTTAGTAAACTGAAAATTATTTTTTTTGAAAAAAAATAATTTTCAGTTTACTAAACCTTTGTCGAGAAGCATTGTAAATCACTGAAAATCAATATATTATTTTAAAAATAAAATCTTTTGAACACCAATGATTATCCATTATTAAATATCTTTTTCAAACATTCCCACAAAGCCTTTTTCGTTTCGGGCGTATTGATTTTGGAAAGCGGATTTGCGAATACAAAAGTATAGCCATTAAGCATAAAAGGTTCATACAGAAGCGGTTCGACATTAAGCCCCAAGTCTTGCGGTTTTATGCCAAATATAACCACTGTTTTTATAATATGCGCAATAGCCAACTGCGAAAACGGTGGCAGCGCAATATCGCTGCCACCCCTCAGTATTAAACAGTCGGAGAGCATATTAACTTGCACAGAAGCCATGATTTTACCCAAAAACGTTTCAATATCTTCTGAATAATCATCGTTATAGGCGAGTAAAATATGCTTGCTATTTTCCCCTACCAAAGCATTTTGCATTTGGCTAATTTCGGGAACGACAATTATTTTATAATCTAAAAAAGTATTTTTCAAAATAATATTTTTTTATCTATCAAAACTGTGAAATCTTATTGAACCAAATATAATTTTAATACATATCTATTTTGTGTCAAATTTTAAAAGAATATTTCTTAAAAGCAAAGAAAAGACTAAAATAATTTGGATTTTTAAAATAAAAAAACCAATTTTGTTAGGCTTTCAATGAGCAATTTAGTGCGCTAATTATTTGACTTAGGCGCGAAATCTGCGTATAATTAAAAATACAAGTGCAACGGAACGCTGTTCCGTTGAGTCAAGCTACTCAAAACGGAACAGTGTTCCGTTGCACTTTT
>JAYVKQ010000539.1:0-4233 GCA_043768285.1 Saprospiraceae bacterium
TTTTGCAAAAGGTAGAAACTCATCTATGCGCCAACTTTTGACAATTCGCCGCCCCGTAACGGGATTGATAACCCCTGCCGCAATCGCAGAAGCCCCCCCCTCAGTATTTTCATCAATAATCAAGACCCGTTGACCAGCTTGCAACAAAAAATAGGCAAGGAGCGTGCCCGCCAATCCCTGCCCGACTATTATGTAATTATATTTTTTCATGTTTTAACTTGAGTGACCTTGCGCTCTTTCGATGCCTTGCTCACTTTGCCTACTGCCTATTGAAAACTGCCTACTATACTACGCCCTTGGTGCTTTTTTCTGTAAAAAAACGCGCCCAGGCACACATTCCGCTTTTTTATCGTTGGTATAACCTTCCCAAATCCCATCTAAAGTTGGTTTAGCTTCTTGAAGGCGGTGAATAAGTTCCACTTTTTTGATACACCACGAAGCATTGGGAATGGAATCGGCTGCCAAAAGTTTCATCTCCGTATATTTCACATAAGTACCACTTATTTTACCTTCAATTTCCATCTTGGCGTGGTATTTTTTATTATCCACATCGATATGAATATAGGAAATGCCTTTTATGGTTTTTCCTTTTTGCATAACATCCAATTCAATATCATACACAGTGCGCTTACCCGACCCTGCATCACGCGTACCTGTACCTTCCCAATGACCTGATACATCAAGGTTTTCATAGGGCGCATTGCAAGGTGCTAAAAAGAAATACAATAAAACATAAATTGGATATATCATATTCAAATATTTGATTTTAAAGGAATTACATTAACTAATAATGTCGTTAAATGTGTTTATATTTGGACAATACATGCTCATTTCGCGCTCGACTTGCAAATAAAAGGAAAATAAATAAATGTAGAAGCATATTAACATTGGGAAGTAAGTTTTTTTAAGTTTAACGGTCTATAGATATGTTAAATAAATTTTAAAAACGCCATTGGGTTTTGAAAAAGTGCTTTAAAAACGTTTAACTTTGACAATTGCCGTAAGGATAATACCCCCTCAGTATTTTTAACATTCAAGAACTTTCAATACATAATAATGGTTGTTAAAAGTGCAACGGAACGCTGTTCCGTTGGGCAAATTCACTCACAACGGAACAGCGTTCCGTTGCACATTAAACATCACTATTGTACAAATATATTTAGCACATGAAGAAGTATATCTTATTGATTATCAACATTTTTACCTTATCAATCGGCTTTTCTCAAAATACGCCCGACTATAAAAACTGGGTCGTGGATTTTACGAAATCGCGCAGTTCCTTCTATGGCGTTCAGTTGGATAAATTGGAATTGAATGACAAATATACCGTTGCGCATTTTAGTTTTTATAATTTGGATTTTTCGACCCAACAAATCGAGGCGTGCAATACTTTTCATATTCGCTCAAAGGGAAAAAAGGTCGCCACTTTCGTAAAAGCGGAAGCTATCCCTACCCGTTATATTGACAAAACAGGTTTTTCGTGCGCTGATTTTGAAACAGCAATGAAAATACGCCCAGGGCAATTTGTGCGTTTTCGTGTCTATTTCACGCGCATTCCCGAATATTTGAATACCATTGATATTATCGAATATGATGGGCATAAATCTTGCGAATTCGATATTTTCGACTTAAATATCACTAAAAAAGAACCTTTACCACCTAAAAACCCTTCGTTGGCTGAAGCAAAACCGCGTTCTAAAACGCCAACGCCTACACCCAAAGCGAAGGAAACACCTAAGCCTCAAGCGGTAAAACCCAAGCCTTCAAAAGCCCCAACTGTTTCATCGGACGATGATGATGACGCGCCTGTTGTTGCTTCAAAAAAAATAGAAGAACCTGTCAAAAAAATTGAACCTAAAAAGGAAGAGCCTAAAATAGTAGAAGCGAAACCTACACCACCAGTCACAAGTATTGAAAAACGGGAGGTCACTGTTCGTAAAGAGTATTTTGTAAAATCTAAAACGCTCTATCTCGAAATTTGGGACAATGATAAAGAAGATGGTGATAAAGTATCGGTTATGCTCAATAATCGCTGGATTTTGAAGGGCATTGCGGTCACTAAAAACAAAAGAAAGTATGAAATCCCCTTAGATATGGGCGATAATACCTTAGTTTTTCATGCCGATAATTTGGGTACTGCCCCGCCAAATACAGCTGCGTTAAGGTTCAATGACGGTAACGAGGAACAAACCATTATCCTAAACTCAGATATGGATAAAAGTGAGGCTATTCGGGTGATTAGGAATTAGGAAAGGTTGGAAAAGGTTTCGGAAACTGAAAAGTGAGGTTAAGTTTGAATTTTAAAAAAAAAAATCAAACTTAACCTCACTTTTCAGTTTCCGAAACCACTGTATCGACTTTACAAAATCCTATATATCCTTCAAAATCCTAAAAATCCTAATTCTATTTATATAACTTTGCCCACTTTTTTTGCGTATTTATAAAGTGGTGTCGAATTTATTCGATACCCGACTATGTGTCGAATGAATTCGACACTACATCAATAATCCATTACCACTATCATTATGGCAGAAATCACCGATAAATCGCTCAATTTTATTGAAGAAATCATCGTAGAAGACCTTGAAACGGGCAAGCATGACAGCATCACTACCCGCTTTCCACCCGAACCGAATGGCTATTTGCACATTGGTCACGCTAAATCTATATGCTTAAATTTTGGTTTGGGCAAAAATTATGGTGGCAAAACCAATCTCCGTTTTGACGATACGAACCCGACCAAAGAGGAAATTGAATATGTGGACAGCATCCGCGAAGATGTGGAATGGTTGATAAAACCACTCGGCGTACATTGGGCAGAGGAGCGTTATGCCAGCGATTATTTCGATAATATCTACGATTTGACGTGCAAACTAATCCAGAAAGGTTTGGCTTATATAGATTTTTCAACAGCAGAGCAAATTGCAGCTTTGAAAGGAACGCCTACGCAAGCGGGGATAAATTCGCCATACCGCGATACTGCGGTTGATGAGAATTTGACGGTATTTGAAAAAATGAAAAATGGGGAATATCCCGATGGAACGTGCGTATTGAGAGCGAAAATTGATATGACTTCTTCGAATATGCACATGCGTGACCCTGTTATTTACCGCATCAAACACGCACACCACCACCAAACGGGCGACAAATGGTGCATCTATCCGATGTATGATTATGCGCACCCCATATCAGATGCGATTGAAAAGATTACACACTCGATATGTACTTTAGAGTTTGAAATGCACCGCCCTTTCTACGATTGGACGATTAAAAACTTGGATTTATACCCTTCAAGACAAATTGAGTTTGCAAGGTTGAATTTGACCTACACCATTATGTCGAAGCGCAAATTGCTACAATTGGTGCAAGAAAAAGTAGTGGATAGTTGGGACGACCCGCGTATGCCGACCATTTCGGGTTTGCGCCGTAGAGGTTATACCCCTCAGTCTTTGCACGAGTTTTCTAATCGCATTGGCATTGCCAAGCGCGAAAATGTGATAGATGTAGCCCTTTTGGAGTTCTGTTTGCGCGAAGATTTGAACAAAACGGCAACCCGCATTATGGCAGTGTTGAACCCTTTGAAAGTGGTTATCACCAATTGGGAAGCAGGGAAAGTAGATTATGTGGACATTGACAACAATCCCGAAGACGAAAACGCAGGCAAACGCTCGGTAGCATTTTCAAATGAACTATGGATTGAAGCCGATGATTTTATGGAAGACCCGCCAAAAGGCTTTCACCGCCTTGCACCCGATGGCTATTTCCGTTTGAAAGGCGCGTATATCATCAAGCACGTTGAAACTATTAAAAATAGGGAGGGGGGTATCGAAGAAATTCGCTGCGAATATATCCCGAACTCGCGCAGTGGCAACGACCAATCGGGCATAAAAGTTAAAGGCGTTGGGCATTGGGTGAGCGTGGCGCACGCAGCAACGGCTGAATGTCGCTTATATGACCGCTTATTTACGGTAGAAAATCCTGATGGCGATAAAGAAAAATCGTTTATGGAATTTCTAAATCCTAATTCTTTAACAATATTGCCCACCATATATGTTGAGCCTTCGGTCAAAGATTTGGCACACGATGCGCGGATACAGTTCCTTCGGCACGGCTATTTTGCGATTGATAAAGATAGCACTGCGGATAAATTGGTTTTCAATCGGACGGTGACTTTGAAAGATAGTTGGAAACCGAGTTAGATAATGATGAATGATGAATGATAAATTATGAATG
>JAYVKQ010000540.1:0-8744 GCA_043768285.1 Saprospiraceae bacterium
TTTTGCAAAAAAAAATCAAAACTCAATCAAATTTTATCAAAAACTTACCCTAAATCTTGCTTGAATAAAAAAGTATAAAACCCTTTTCTTTTTTCTTAAAACTACTCACAACCCTCTCCTTTTAAAATCAAAGTATCGCTCGAAAATGTATAGGTCATATCTAATGTAGCGCACATACTTTCGAGAATAACAGGCAGCGATTTACTGTTAAAATCGGCAGTTAAAAGGCATTTTGATAGTGCTTTATCCGATAGTTGAATATGGATATTGAACTGCCTTTCCAACTGACGGATAACTGCGCTGACAGGCGTATCATCAAAATTGATTGAAATGGGTTCAAATATTTCTTTTTTCGCTTCGGCAACAGTTTCCAAAGCCGTTAAATGATTTGTGGCGACTTCAAAAAGGGCTTTTTGTTGCGGTTTTAAAATAATGGTTTCTGGATTTATCTTTCCTTTTTCTGTCATACTCCGCACCGCAACACTTCCAGATACAACAGACACTTGAAAAATCGCTTGTTTTGGCAAGGCTTTGACATTAAATTTTGTTCCCAAAACCCGTATTTGCATTTTATCGCTTTGAATTAAAAACGGGTGCAACGAGTCGTGCGCCACATCAAAAAAACCTTCGCCAATAAAAGTGACTTGCCTTGTTTTTCCTTCAAATACCTTCGGATAAGTCAATTCGGCATTGGGATGCAAACAAACCTGCGTACCATCGGGCAAGTGGTGCGTTATTAATTTAGCTTCTTTATTCACAAATCGAATGACCGCATCTTGCTTTATCGGCTCTATAAGCCCAAATAATACATCATCTGTTTTTACAGATGTTTTAGATTGAAAAAATGCCCAACCACCCCAACAAATTAACAAAAAAGACGCTGCTATACCCACTTGCACAACCCTATTGCGCCAAAACGATAATTTTCGCGGCATTTCTTCTTGGTTATCAATTGGTACGCCGATTGTACTTTTTATTTTTTTCAACACATCTTCTTCCAACAATTGTTTTTCTAAGTCGGACAGTGTAGAAAGAACATCCTTTTCCCCTCTTTGTGCAGCATACCAAGTTTCAACCCTGCGTATTTCCTCGGCAGTGCATTGACCAGATAGGTATTTATCTAATAATTCGAGCGATATTGGTTTATTGGACATTTTTAAATGATTGATTCTATTGAAAATTGGGTAAAATGCCCCCCTCAGTAAAAAGGGCTATTTTTTTATAAAATACCGTTCTAAACACACTGAACAGGGATTTCAGAACCCCTGCTTGTATGTCAATGCTCCATACCACTAACCCTTAGTAGTATAGAATATTTTTAAAAAAATGGTTTGGTGAAAAATAAATACCGTATTGGCTGGAGGACAAGGTAGTTTGTGTTTTGATACCCCGCAATATGCGTTTCGCATCATCCTGCCTTGCGTTGTATGAGGAGGTACTTTATTTGCCTTTGATGCGTTGATACCTCAACAAAGCCTCCAAATAATAATAATCCGCATACACCAAAGGCACATCAACTTCCGATTTACCAGGCTTATGCCCCGTGCTGTACATCAAAATAAAGTGATTATTTTTCCTAATTTAGCCTTAAATGCAGGACTTGAAAGCGTTTCCAACATTTTAGTTGCTATTTTGATATAGCGGCGTTTCTGTTTGCCTTTTGAATAATCACTCAATTCAAATAAGGCATATGCGGCAATTGCTCCTGCCGAAGCGTCCATAAGTCATGCTCATAAAGCTCACAGCGAAGACTAATTGTACAAATGTGATGTGCATTACTTTGATAAATGATTTGTAGAGTTTCTTTTTTTTCATATCATTCAGTTGTTTAAAATAGTGAAAAAAATGTAGCTTTATTGGAAAAAAAAGTCTAAAAAACAGCCTAAATACTGAGGGGTAAAGTTCATAATCATTTGCATCCTCTACTTTGAATAATTATTTGTCCATCTAAAACGTCATAATGCGCCCCAATTGCCTTACAAATAATTTTCAATTTGTCGTATAAAGATTGATTCGTTAAAGGGGCTGTGATGGGGCAGTTTTTTAAAATAGCTTCATCATACACAATTGGAATATCGTATGCGGCTTCTAAAACTTGAAAAACCTCATTGAGTCACTTTACTACCGTCGCTCAATTGTATCATTTGAGGTGCATCGGTGTTATTCGTTGTTTCAATCAATTGAGTTCTATTTCCGTTTGTTGACTCATTCGTGTAAATAATACGGGTTACAATTTTGTTTTATCCTATGTTGTAAATGTATTCTATTTTATTTATATAAACAGCGTTGTCTTTTCGATTACAGAAGTCAAAAAATTATAATAATTTGGAAACTACTAAACACACCACTCCTACGAAAGTATTAAGGCGAGAATTAAGTAAAATACGCAAGGTGCGCAAGGCTTTTGTGATGTGTTGCTCTACTGTTTTTATTGAAATATTGAGGGCTTCGGCTATTTCTTTATTGCTTGACCCGTTGCGGCTCATGGTGAAAACTTCACAGCATTTTTCGGGTAGTTCCTGCAAGGCAGCTTGATATTCAGTTTGTAAATCTTTATAATCCAGCCATTCGTTTGTTTCATCGGTAATTTGGCTTTGCGTTAAAGTCAATTTATCTATTTTTTGCTCATAAATCATCCGCTTTTTGAATTGATTGATAATCAAATAGCGGATTGCGACAAAAAAATAAGATGTCAATGAGGTATGCACCTCAACTTTGTACCGACTTTGCCAAAAGCTCACAAAAAGGTCTTGCACTACCTCTTGCGCTAAATAACGGTCATGTAATTTTTCATAAGCATGATTGTACAATTTGCCAAAATAGCGGGCATACAAAGTCTCAAACGCCAGAACGTCGTCACTTTTGAGCAAGGCGACAAGGTCAAAATCAGTATAAGTTTGGTACAAATTTGGCATTTCCTATTTTTACTGAGCAAGGTAAAGAATATTGCTACCATTTTAATATTACATAACCGTTTTATAATAAAAGAATACCCACTCCGTATTCTCATATCTCATAGTTCACTAATATAGTCAATACTCCTCTTCTAATTTTAAAAAAAGCTGCCCTCAAAAGGAAAGCTGCCAACTAAACAACAAGAATGTATGATAGTAATTAATTCTACTTTTCTGTTGCATTTTTAAAAGCAGCTTGCATTTCCTTTACTTTTTCAGGATTATCTTTGGCAATATTTACTTTTTGTGCTGGGTCGTTTTTAATATTGTATAACTGTATTTCGGGCGATGCACCGACCTCAATATTCACATCTTTATTCATCGGATTGCCTTTATAACTTGGAATAAAAGCATAGTCGCCTTGTCGAAACGACAAACGCCCCATCGCTTCTATAACCAACTCACGCCTACCCTGTTCAGATTTGCCCAAAAACGCCTCTAAAATATTTTGACTGTCTTTTGCTTTGTTTTCCGCTTGAATTAATGACGCAAACGATGCCATAAAATCAACTTGACAGACCATCGCATCGGACACTTTTGGCTTGATTTTTCCTTTCCAATAAGCGATAAAAGGCACTTTTGCACCCGCTTCAAATAGGCTATACTTGCCCCCACGCAGCCCACCGAAAGGGTCGTGTTTCCCCGTTTTTTCTACCGCTTCATCGTAATAGCCATCATTTAAAACAGGTCCATTATCGCTTGAAAAAACAATAATCGTATTATCCAATAAGCCTTCTTTTTTCAATTTATTCATCAATTCACCCACACACCAATCGGCTTCTAAAATTACATCACCTCGAACACCTAAGCCCGATTTACCCGTAAAGCGAGGGTTTGGCACACGTGGAACGTGCGGTTGATGCAGGGCATAGTATAGAAAAAATGGTTTTTTAGTCTTTTTGGGCAAATTATTATCAATAAAACTCAATGTTTTACCTAAAAACGCATCCGCCATATCTTCATCTGTCCACAAAGCTGCTTTGCCACCCGTCATAAAACCGATGCGTGGCACGCCGTTGTGAACACTGTTATTGTGTCCATGATGCCATTTGAGTTTTATCAACAATTCAGGATTGGAAAGAGCCGTTGGTTGCCCTTCAAAGTTTTTATCATAATTTACAGAAAGCGGGTCATTGCTTTGCAAACCCTTAACCCGCCTATTTTCAACATAAACAGTGGGTACACGGTCATTTGTGGCTGCCATGATGTAGGAATAATCAAAACCCAAATCGTTTGGCGTTTCCGAAATATCTTTATTCCAGTCCATGCGTCCGTCGCCCAAACCCAAATGCCATTTGCCGACAATACCCGTATTGTAGCCTTGATTTTTAAACATATCGGCAAGCGTTGTAGAGGCTGTATCTATCAACATTGGCGCATCTCCGGGTAGAATTTTTGCACGCTCATTGCGCCACGGATACATGCCCGTCAATAAGGCAAAACGGCTCGGTGTACAAGTCGCAGAGGTAGCGTAGCCATTGGTGAAACGCACGCCCCCATTTGCCAATTTATCAATATTGGGCGTTTTGAGTATCCCTTTTTTGTAGGCACTCACATCACCAATTCCTAAATCATCGGCAAGAATGACGATAACATTGGGGCGAGCTTGTTTTTGAGCAAAAATAGTTTGCGTGATGAGTAAAAAAGCTATGATTGTGTATTTCATAATCTATAAATCTAATCCGTTTTGGATAAAAAATGGCAAAATACTGAGGGGGTGTTTCATAAAATATATGTCAATACTCAACCCTTTTAACCCTTAGTGGGGGCTTGCGTTTAAAAAAAAACTTGAAATTACGGGGAAATACTGAGGGGTATTATTTATCAATCTGTAAGAACAAACAAATCATTCATTGTCAATTCATTTTGAATACTCGACCTCGAATATTCATTTTCTTTTAAACCATGTGTTGTTAAAAGAGTTAGAAAAATGGATTTTTTTGTCTCCGTTGCGTCTCTGAATGATTGAATTTTATGGCGTAAAACAGCATCATATTCTTTAGTAATAGTGATTTTATTGATAGAATATTTGATTTCAAACAGATTAATCACTTGGTCACGTCTATCAATCACCAAATCTATTTGGCTACCTTTTGTATCGGCATCGCCTTTTGTCTGCCAAGAGTACGTGGTGCTTGATACAGCACCAATCTTCAAAGCATGTTTGATTTGAGCGACATGTGCAAAGCATATTTGCTCAAAAGCCAGCCCCGACCATGCTCTAAAAACGGGGTTATCTATATCGTTTAGCCACATATTGGGTTCATATTTACCCGCTTTTTGGATAAATCGAAAATAGAAAAGGGTATAAAAATCAGAAATGCAGTAAACTAAATTGGACTTTTGCCCACCAAATTTCTGAAATGTTGTAATAAATTCACTTTCTTCCAACTCGCTCAACACTTTACTTATACTGCCACCTGATGAAAAATTGCTGTGTTTTATCAATTCATCGCGGGTCAAAGCACCGCCTTTGTCAAAAAGGGTTTGCAAAACCGCCGCATGTTTGTGAGCATTTCTGAACAAGGAAGCAAAAATAAAATTAAACTCTTTTCGCAATTTACCGTCGTTTCTAAAACACAAATCTTCGATATTTTGCATCGCACTTTTTCCGCCTTCCACTTGGTCTAAATAATACGGAACGCCACCCATGACCATGTACAATTGAATGATTTGATAGCGGTCTATAACAATATTTTTAGCGGCAAAATAGTCCTCCGTTTCTCGCAATGTAAATGGTTCAAGCCTTAGGCGTTCAGTCACACGATTGTACAAGCCGCCTGTGTTGTGTATCAAATTATTAATCATCCAACTCGCGGCAGAACCGCACACAATGAGCAAAATATTGTCCTGTGCGCTCGCCCATGCGTTCCAAAAAAACTCCAGACCCATCATAAAATCCGATTTTTTGGTGTCCATCCACGGCATTTCATCAAAGAAAAGTACCCGTTTTTTGTCTGTTTGGGTGCGCTCCAATTCTTTAGTTAAGAGATTAAAAGCCAGTAGCCAATTATCGGGTACTGCATGGTCTTGTTGGAAAGAATTGTTGATAAAAACCGTAAAATTGGTCAATTGCTGTTGCGTATTTCCTTTGGCTAAACCTGTGGCATAGAAATCAAATTTTTTGTCAAAATAGGCACGTATGAGAAATGTTTTTCCCACCCGCCGCCTGCCATAAACCGCTAAAAATTCAGATTTAGGTGAACCCACCAATTTATCTAATTTTTTAATTTCTTGTAGTCTGCCTATCAATGCTGTTGTTGCCATTTTTATACTTTTTAATAATTATTAGCCAAAAGTACAAAACAATATTCACTTTGGCTAATAATGGCGTGTATTTTTAGCCAAATATGTTTCAGAAATACTATTTTGGCTAAAAAAATAGATTATTATTAGCCAAAAAGTATTTAAAACTGCCAAAATACTGAGGGGGTCCTTTCCAAGGATTAAAATTAAAAAAGCGAATAAAATCAAGTAAACAAATCGTCAATCAACAACTGATTGGTCACGACACTCAAATAATGTTCGTTTTTTTTAACCCCAAAAGCGGAAAGCATCGTGACGAAAATATTTTTTCGGGTGCGGGTTTGTTCTCTGAAAATGGCGACTTTTATTGTTTAGATTTTACCAAATCAGCCATTAAAACAGCTAATTTGGCAAAAAAATAAGAGATAAATAACGCATAAAAAATTGGTTATCAATTATATAGCAAACCGATTTTTTATCAAAAAAAATGAAAGTACTTAAAAATATTTCAATCTTTTATGACCTTACTTTTCCACCAATCTGCATTGGGTTTATACGTTTTACTTAAAAAATCCAAGCGTTCTTTTTCCAATTTTGGCAACACGACTTCTTTGTTTCTTTGCAGATATTTAGCTTCGGCGGCGGCATCATATTCAGGGTCAGGACGTGGCATATTAGCGTTGACGCTTTTCAGCCAAGTCAATAATTTTGTGTTGAGTTGTCGAGCGATTTTTGATTTTTTTGATGCCAAATCGGTTTGTTCGTAAGGGTCTTTGGCTAAATCGTACAACTCATCGTGACCATCTTCCCAATAGTGAATGAGTTTCCAATTTTTATCTCTGATTGTAGAATTAGGCTGCCCGCCTTGGTTGCCATAATGCGGATAATGCCAATACAAAGCCCTATCTTTCAAGGTTTTACGGTCAAATAAAGGCTTTAAGCTCACCCCGTCTTGGTGCTGATTAGGCATCAAAGGAATATTGGCAAAATCCAAAATAGTTGGAAAAAAATCTGTTCCCGTTGCGGGAAAATCTATGCGTTTTACCCGATTTTTCAACCACGGAATTTTGATAAAATAGGGTTCTCTTATGCCGCCCTCCCACTGATAGCCTTTGCCACCTCGAAGCGGTAAATTAGCCGTTGAAAAAGCATCACCCGAAGCCACGCCACCATTGTCGGAAGTGAAAATGACGATGGTGTTTTCTTCTAAATTCAATCGTTTTAAAGTATTCAGCACTTCGCCAACGGCATCGTCCATGGATTCTACCAAACCTGCATAAACAGGATTGTCTTGTACCTGTCTAATCGGCAATACCTTTTCCATGAGGTAACCACTTTTTGCAAGCCCTGTTTTTTCGGCTTTATCGCGGTATTTTTTCCACTTTTCTTCGGTTGTTTGTAGCGGTCCATGAACCGCGTAAAAGGATAAATAAGCGAAAAAAGGCTGGTCTGTGTGTGCTTCAATAAAAGCCGAAGTCTCTTCGGCAAGCCGCATTTCAAGATTTTCGCCTTTGGTTGTGTTAGGCAAAGAAGGATTTTCCCACGGTGAAAAATAGCCATTTTTTGGACTGCCCACTTCCCAACCGCCTTTATTAATGTCAAAACCATGGTCTTCGGGATGACTGCCGACATCGCCCAAATGCCATTTACCCGCAAAAAAGGTTTTATAGCCATTTGCCTTCATCACTTCGGGCAAAACCATGTCTTCTTTAGCCAATGCGTGGACATAATCGGCGGGTAACAATTTGTTATTGCGTTTTTCTGTCCGCCAATCAGTACCCGATTTTGCGCCAATCCAGTCAGTAATCCCGTGTCTTGCCGCAAATTTTCCTGTCATAATGCTCGCTCTCGAAGGGCTGCACACGGCACAGGCGGCATAGCCTTGCGTGAAAACCGTCCCTTCATTGGCAATTCTATCCACATTGGGTGTTTCATAAAATGTGCTGCCCATGCAGCTCAAATCTTTCACCCCAAGGTCATCTACAAGGATAAATAGGACATTGGGGCGGGGCTGTTTTTGAGCGATAGCCGTGTAGGTTATGAGTAATAAAGCAATGATTGTGTATTTCATAATTGAAAATGATTGGCTTATGTTTTAAAAAAAATGCAAAATTTAGGTGTGAAAATAGGAAAAATACTGAGGGGGGTATCTTTTGATAAATGAATATTTTACCTTTACTTATTGTTTTACTTATATTTGCGGTATGAAAAACTTACCAATTGGCATACAAACCTTAGTGCAAATTCGAGCAAAGAATTGTATCTATGTAGATAAAACACAGTTAGTCCATCAATTGGTGACAACTGGAACATACTATTTTTTCTCTCGCCCCCGTCGTTTCGGCAAATCACTATTGATTTCCACGCTCAAAGAACTATATTTGGGTAACAAAGCCGTATTTGAAGGACTTTGGATAGAAAACAATTGGGACTGGTCAAAAAAAAATCCTGTCGTTCATTTTTCGTTTGACGAAATGGATTACAAAAAATTAGGATTGGAAACCGTTATTCTCAACGAATTAGAAAAATTGGCAAAACACCACA
>JAYVKQ010000541.1:0-3289 GCA_043768285.1 Saprospiraceae bacterium
AGGGGTCGGAAGGCGTACCTACCGCGCCCATGATAGTCGTAGCTGCACCAATCCCTTTGGTGTTTAAGCTATCGCTTGTGGGAGTATCCGTTGAGGTATTCGTTTTTTTACTTTTTACAACGCCCATGATATGTCATTTTTTAGAAGATGTTTGGAAATATATTTTCATTTAATTTTCACTCAAATTTAGGAAAATCTTTATTATATTTAGAAAAAAATAAAATTTTATACAAATAATGTGTTGAAAAGCCCCGTCCCGCTTTTATCGGGATGTACCATAAAGGGCGTAATATGGGTAACATTTCGCCAGCCAGTAATCCCTTAAAAATACTGAGGGGGGTATCACAACCGCAATTCAAACCCACGCAATACACCCTCACCTATCAATACTTCCTGAAAACCATCTACAACTTGCTCTGTTCCATCATTTTTGAATATATAAACCCTTTCGGTATTCAAATCTATCAACCAGCCGAGCAGAGCACCGTTGAGCATATACTCCCGCATTTTCAACAGCATCGGGTTCATAGATTGCGCTTCGGTCAATATTTCGACAAAAAAATCAGGTGTAGTTTCGAGCAGATGTTCAAATTGGGTATTCATTTTATACAACTTCACCCACGACAGTGCGGGATGACGCACGGCTCCGTTCGAGAGGGCATATCCCGTTTTGATATCCAAAACGACCCCATCTTCGGCTTGTTCGTTCCAACTATGCAAAGCTTGACTGATTTTTTCGACAAGGCGATTGTAGCGAAGGGCATCGGGCGTTTTCAGTACGATGCTGCCATTGGTATTCATTTCACATATCAAACCTTGATTGAGTTGGCTAAATGCCAACAACTCGGCGGGCGAAAGGCGTTGCAGTGGTTGAAAAGTGATTGAGGGCATATATCGTTTTTTTATGGGGCAAATATAGTAATTCTACTTTGGCACTCTAATGATTTAAAAAAAATACAAGAAGGTTTTTGATATTCTTTTATGGCGCGGCTCGCGCCATAAAAAGAATATCAAAAACAGCCTCCACCCTACCAACTACTTCAACCCCTTCAAATAAGCAATACTTTTAGGCACATTCACCATTTCGATATTGCTTTCGTCTTCTATAAAAAAGTGCTTAACACCTACTTTCTTAGCGACTTTTAAGATTTTGCGCCAATCGGCTTGCCCCTCGCCGACTACTACATCATTTTCGGCAGGTGTGCCGCCCGTCAAATCGCCTTTTATGCCTTTGCGCAGATCCTTGACGTGCATGAGTTTCCAACGCCCTTTGTATTTTTTCAGTAGCTTGACGGGATCGCCGCCGCCATGCACCGTCCAGAGAACGTCCATCTCGAAGGAGACGTATTGCGGGTCGGTGTTTTCGATGATATAATCCATCAACGTGCCTTTACCGTAGGGCTGAAACTCGTAGCCGTGGTCGTGGTAACAAAAGGTAATGCCCTTAACGTGTAGAGCTTTACCGATTTTATTAAAATCTTCGACCGCTTTTTTGGCTTCTTCAAACGTGAAACTGCCGCGTTTTTTATGCGGTATCCACGCGCACATCAGGTAAGATGCGCCCAATCGCTTGGCAATATCGGCTAACGAATCGGGATTGCGCACCAATTGCTCATAGCCGCCGCCCGTAGAGGGTATCGAAATGCCCCTATCGTTACAGAGTTTCTTAAACGCTTCGGGGGTCATGCCTTTCGGCACGCCCGTTTCGAGTTCGGTGATACCAAACAGTTTGATAGTATCCAACACGCCTTCCACATTCTTAGGCATTTGCTTCCGAAAGGTATAGGTTTGCACGCCAAAAGGCTTATCAAATAGCTGGGCGTGGATATGGGTTGCCAACAGTGCGGCACAGAGTAGAATATAGTATTTTTTCATATCTTATTTTTAATTGGTAGCAAATATAGTCTTTCAATTGTAAAAAGTATTACCCCCTCAGTATTTTTCGTAATAAACATTAAACTCAACTTCTTTTTACATTCAGACTTTTTTTCGCTAAAGTCATGGAGCACTTTTTGTGTCAAATACGCCTAAAAGTGTATAAAACGATAACCTCTTTATCTTATTTTGACATAAAAATCCTTAACTTTACCTTTTGATATGCCACACTGTTTGGAACGAGACAGAAATAAATATTATATGAACCAAATACATTTAGTGAAAGAAACTTCTGAACGAAGTGATAAAGATAACTGGACAAAAATTGCGCTATGCTCTGATAGTGGTTTTGGATTAGAAAGCATCGAAGGATGCAATCAAAATGCACAAAATCAAGTGACGCATTTGATAGAAAGAGCACTTTGCCACTATATTCCTGAACCTCTGAACTTACAAGATATCTATGATGCAATACTTCATTTAGAAAGCACTCAATCTTTAATGAAGAAAACTTATTTTTGTAGTTCATTCGGGCTGCCTTTGTCTTATGTTATTTATGGAAATTCGCCTAATGAGTATGTGAAATTATTTTCGATAGAAAAAAAAATTTCCTTAATTAAAGAATTTTCATCTTACAAAGAATTTTCACTTTGGATTAAGTCAATTAAAGGTTGGACATCAACTTCAGCATTTGCGCATAAGGATGAATTACCTTTTTTTGATACAGAATTAAGAAAACATGGGACAGCTTGGCCCACTAATATTGATTGCTTTATCTCCTCTTTAAATAATGAACCAAAAGCAATTTTGGAGTTTCAAAATGCACACAAAACGCCTATTCAAAACCATTGCAACAATAACTATTTTTGGGGATTAACGTCAAAAGATGACCAGAGAAGATGGTTTTCGCAGGAAATATTAAGAGTGCAATCGGGTTTACCGTTTTTGATTATTACTTGGAGTAAGGTTCACAAAGGATTTATTTTAAAAAAATTAGAAAAAGCGGTTTTTCCTAATTTTGCAAATACCGCCCTAAAAATTTTGCTGAAAGCATTTGTTCAAAAGAGAGTTAATGGCGTTGGACATAAAACAGCTCGACAATTGTATGACGAAATTTGCAAATATCACGAAACGGAAGAACTCTATTTCGAAAATGGAATAATGAAAATTAAAGTGAATAAACCCCCTTTATCCTTTGAAAATAAAACTTTCCCTATGCTTTATTATAGTTTTAAACAAAGAATGGAAAACAACGACCATAACAAATTAGTAGAAATGTTCAAAAATGCTCTTTTATGAAACGATGATATTATTTAGTTCTACTTTGGCACTCTAATAATTTTAAAAATACAAGAAGGTTTTTGATTTTCTTTTTATAAAAAATTTTCAATTTTTTATAAAAAGAAAATCAAAA
>JAYVKQ010000542.1:0-4534 GCA_043768285.1 Saprospiraceae bacterium
TAACATATGAGAAGCGGGTCTTTTTTGTTTCGCAACTCAAAGTTCCGCTTTCTTGTATGTTTCTCATAATTACCTTAAAAAATAGTAGGGTACAGTAGAGAATCCCTACGACAATCAGAACGAGAACAACATTTAATAGAGGCATGATATAGATTTTAGAATAATTTAGTCGAATGTATATTGTTGATATTTCATATTTTGTCACGAACCTTCCGCATTTTGGGCAGCCAGTGTCAATTTATTAGTTTTTGTGGTTGTAGCCCATTCACCTTTAATTTTGCAGAAAATTTGGGTAGATAGCCCAAATTGGTCTTGTAATTTTTGTTCAACATCTGCGATAGACTTCTCGGAATTAAACTCAAAAATACCACCTTGCTTAAAGTTGTCCGTTGCACCCAATAAGGTAGTACGGTTAAAAATCATATCTTCTGATACCGAAGCCTTTCCCCTATAGTGCGGTTTTCTAAAAAATTCGATTTTCAAAAAAGGATAAAGACGCATAAATTCATTTTGAAAATCAAATATGGTGGTGGTCTTAGCGATAGTCATTTCTTGATTGTTTTAGAGTAATCCTAAAAAATTAGAGATTACGATG
Organism: Saprospiraceae bacterium; assembly: GCA_043768285.1. Classification (GTDB taxonomy): domain Bacteria; phylum Bacteroidota; class Bacteroidia; order Chitinophagales; family Saprospiraceae; genus JAAFJT01. The sequence continues at coordinate 596 of JAYVKQ010000542.1, forward strand.
CAAAGGTGGGTCTGTTTATTGTGATATGTGTTACACAATTCAAGAAGAGAGTTGCAATATTCACACATTTTCTATAGTATGTGCATTTCAAATTTTATCGAAAAAGATATTCTGAGTCGTGAAAAACCTAATCGTACTCTACCCCTCAGTATTGTCTTTATTTTCTATGGTATCAATGAGTGGCAAAGTTTGTTTTTTTTCTGCATCTTCTATTTGTTTCAAAAAATTATCGGAGGATACTACCTTTAAACCCGTATTTTTTTCAAAATTCTTTATAGCGGCTCCCGCGCCAAGCCCGCCTTTTACTGCCGCTTCGTGGTTTTCATTATATCCTTTTGCATCGTGTTTGACGGCAATCATACGGGTAGCCTCCTCCCCTATTGCCGAAAACAACAACTCAATATTGGTCATATTATCCCTCAAATTGTCGGTTGGTTTAATGTTTTTAAGGTCTTTATGCTGACTCGGATTTAGTCCAAAAGTATGTTTGGCAATAGTCGCAGTCAAAAAAGAATAATCTCTTTTCTCAACAATACCTCTTTTCTGCCATTCCTCCGTCAATTCCTTGCGTACTGTAATGGATTTTAAGCGGCTATCTATCCATTCTTCGCTATAACCCTTAGCCCTATACAATTCCTTTGCTCGCTCAAGTGCTAATTCGGGGTTTTCGATTTCTTCCATATACTCCTTCCCTACTTGCGCCAACCACAATTTGAAAGGCTCCGCTTTGGGCGAAGGGATGGACATGATAATACGCAACACCCCCTCAGTATTGGCACACTCTGTTGCCCGCATTTTACCATCGGGGGCAGGGAATTTGAACTTTCCGCAAATTGCGGAAAGTTGATTTTCGCGTCTTTTTAAGGTATCCCAGTAGTTAGAAGGCTTTTTACTTTCGGTCAAAATCTCGATTATATCAATAATTGAAAAATACCATTCCTCATTATGCCATACCCGCCGCACTTGCTTTTCTTGAAAAAGAGCTATTTTATTATTTTCCATGTCTAATAGTTAGTATTTTATTGTAAATATATTTTTTAGATTTACAGCAAGTAGTGTAAAAACAATGGATATTTAATTGAAAATTTCAATTAAATATCCATTGTTTTTACACTACTTGCTCTTCAGCAACTTTAAAAAAGCTTGTGCCGTAATGGTTCGCGCCAATAGGCGATTATCCCAACTTTCGGGTGATTTGTTTTGAAGGTCTTTTTTCCTAATATTTAAACGCTCCATAATAGTTGCAAAATGATCGTCTTGCTCAAATATTTTTTTCTTTAAAAACCAATTGACAATTGTACCCGCCTTTGCGTCTTCTTCTACTTGTTGGGTTTTGGCTTCAAATATTTTGATGACTTCCTCGAAGTACCAATCCTCAAAACCGTCAACTTCAGAAGCCCCCACTACCCTACCTATCATTTCTATGGCAATATTATCCTGCACACTATACGCCACCAAACGGTCAAAGGCTTTGATTTGGGCATAACTCATATCTTCAAACTTTAAGCCTTCAAAAAGGTCTTTTTGCTGTACAGTAGATTGCCTACTGCCTTTATCCCAAAACTCAAATTCAATTTCTTCTACGTTTCTGCCCTTTTTAATACCTTTCCAAGTCACTTTAATGCTTGTATGCTGCGATATTTCAGTCTCTAAGGGTTGCAACACCCGTTTTTTAAAATTACCATAATCGTCATATTTTTGGTCAACACCCAAAAGGCTTTTCAATTCTTCTATTTCATACCGCAACAGCGACCTTTTTTGATATTTTGCCAACCTATTGCGATGCGCCCGAAATATTTGGAACATACGGATTGAAAAACTGGATTTTAATGGTATTACTTCCAACAGTTCAACACCCACGTATTCTTTCAAATTAAGTAGTGCGGGTTGTAAGGGTTGAGAGAAAAGAAACCGCATACCAATGCTGCCATCATCCATGCGCACTGGAGCGATATACTGAAACCAGTTCATTTTGCCTGGAAATGATTTGCCGTCAATCTCAATATCCGTAGGCATGGTAATAGTGCGACCCATCATGCGGTCTTGGAAAGTACGCATCTCCTCATATAGCCCACCCCATTTTTTTCCATCCCCTTTCAAAATGGCTTCCAACTCTTTGACAGAAATAGTTTGTTCATTGAGTTGGCTTTGCTTTATCGGGTCAATCTTACTGATAAGGTAGAGCATTACTTTTGCCTCTCTTGCAGAGAGTTGATAACGGGCATTATAGACAAAAGTATTGTCAATCCGCGCAATGGGTAGTTTCGTTTCTGACATAGCAAAATCAGATTAAAAGGGTTAGTTAAATGTCCCTTTGTTCTTAAAATATTTATAATTAATTGAATTTTAATGTTTATTTTACATTAAATTTCAATTAATTATAAATATTTGTGACTGATGGAACACGAAATGCTAAATATTGACGTGAAGGTAATAACATAACGGTACATTGTATAAAAAAGGATGTACCTTTTAGAAACCCAACCCTGTTTATGTACCGCAATCAATGTCAAGGCAACCCTGTTTATGTACCGATGTTACCCTGTTTACGTACCGTTATCCCTGTTTACGTACCGTTCTATCCCTGTTTATGTACCGATATAAGCGGGATATAACCCTGTTTATGTACTGTTTCTCGGTAAATACAACCCTGTCTATGTACCGCTATGATTACCCCTGTTTATGTACCGTTATTAGAGATAATTGATTGATAATCAATAATATAAAAACGCGAGAATAAATATAAAAAAAGGAGACTAAAATAATAAAGACTAAAATTAAGATTATAAAAGTCTTTAAAACAGGCGAGTTTTTTAAAAAACTATATTAAATTTGGCTATTCAAAATTTTGAATAATTAGGCAGGATTTTCATTTGATTTTTGGAAAGCCTATTTTTCACCACATTGCTTGGGTGACATAAAATTATCTCTTGATACTACCTTGCGACCAGTGCGTTTTCAGATAGTTGCCGTGCTGCGCCAGTTGTTTCACCACCTTTGTGAGCGGCTTCTTGTTTTTCGTTAAATTCTTACGCATCATCTTCCTCTGCATGGATACGGGTTGCTTATTCGCTCAGAGCCGTAAATATCAATTCGAGCGGTAACTTGTAGTCTCGCAGATTTTGACGCTCTAAACCCTTTAATTTGCTGTGCTCGGAGGGCGTTACCCCAAATGTATCTTTGGCTATTGTGGCAGTTAAAATGGAATATTCTTGCCCCTCCACTACCCCATGCTGTTGCCACTCATCGGTTAGGCGTTTCCGAGTTTCGATGGTTAGGAGGCGATTTTTATCCATTCTTCTGTCCGCCCTTGCACTTTGTAATAGTCGGATAAACGTTCAAATCCTACTTCTGGGTTGTCAATTTCTTCTAACCGCTCCTTCCCTACTTGTGCCAACCATTGCTTGAATGGTTCTGCTTTTGGTGACGAAACAGACATGATGATGCGAAATACCCCCTCAGTATTTGCAGCATCTGTTTTGTAATTTTTGCTATCTGCTGCTTGCATTTTCAGTTGTTCACAAATTCGGAACGCCTGATTTGTGCCTTCATCATTCAGTTTTTTCTTGAGTTTTGCTCAATATGTTTTAGGACTTGGCGAATCTGTCAATACCTTAATCACATCAACAATGAACAAAAGCCATTGCTCATTGTGCCAAATTCATCGAATTTTTTTCTCTTCAAAAAGTATGATTTTATTATTTGGTTTCACGTTATAAATTAATTTTAATTGAAATTTAATTTATTTTTAATTGAAAAAATAAGTTAAATTTCAATTACTTTAATCACTAATCACTAATCACTAATCACTAATCACTAATCACTAATCACTAATCACTAATCACTAATCACTCTCTCTCAAAATACTCCCAACCACGCTGCACAAAAAAAGCGCGCATACTGTACCCCCTCAGTTTTGCTTCTTTTTTTACTTTCTCA
>JAYVKQ010000543.1:0-6483 GCA_043768285.1 Saprospiraceae bacterium
ATACTACAAATTTTAGCAGCAAAAATTTCACTTGGGAAACTAATTTCAATATCAGTTTGCAGCAAAATAAAGTAACACGTCTATTTCAAGGCGATACAATATTGCCCGGTGACTTATCTGTCAGATTGGGATATCCATTATTCACAAACGTTGGAGTACCTTATGCGGGTGTAAATCCAGCGAATGGTCGCCCAATGTGGTTTGACTTAAATAACAATATCACCTATCTGGTCGCCGCTGCGAATAACCGTGCGTTAGGTCATAATCAATTGCCTTGGGGATTTGGTGGTTTTAATAATAAGTTTTCATCAAATGGACTTGAATTAGAGGTGTTTTTCCAATATGATTTAGGACGTATTTTACCTAATCTTCAAGAACTTCGTTTGGCTGATAATGGTGCAGTTTTGCGTAATGGTTTGAAATATTATTGGGATAATCGTTGGACAACGCCTGGTCAAATAACAGATGTACCCAAACCTGCCAATAATAGAACTGAAATCAGTGGTAGAGTAGCATCATATCAATCAACTACAAGATTTTATCAAGATGGCTCTTATTTACGTTTAAAGCAAATTTCATTGTCTTATAGTTTGCCAGCAAAGATGTTGAGTGATGCAAAATTAAAAAATGTAAAACTTTTTGCACAAGCCATTAACTTAATGACATGGACAAAATGGACGGGCTTTGACCCTGAGTTTGTCAGTCTAAATGCTAATGGTAATCAAGGGGTTATACCAATTTCAAGAAATTATACTTTTGGTATTCAAGTAGGGCTTTAGTAAGCTCATCTCTCAGTGTATTAATCGTAAAATATTGATTTTGAATATGTTGTAAAAAATTAAACTAAAATAAATAATGAAAAATATTCTAAAATATATAGCATTTATTTGTATTGTCGTGTTCGCAAGTTGTAAAGACTTTATAGATGTTACTCCACGACAATCCATTGATACAGAGACCGCCCTGAATTCGCAAGAAAATATCAATGCTGCTATCACTGATGTATATGTGTCCCTCAAAAGTGCAGAAATCTACGGGCGCGATTTACTAAGCACTACCGAAGCATTGGCTGATGATAGCCGTATCATCAATAGAGCGGGTGGTCGTTATGTCAATAACGGTAGCAATGTTATCAACAACCATATAGGTGGTTGGGCTACTTATTATACAGCTATCAATAAAGCCAATTTGGTATTAAAAGCATTACCCAAAAGCACCTTTACTGACGCAAAAAAGGCAGAGTTAGAAGGAGAATTGAAGTTTTTACGTGCTTTATTGTATTTCAATTTAGTTCGTATATATGCGTTCGACCCAAAAGTTGCAGTAGCTGTCTTAGATAAAGGCGGTGTGCCTATTTTGTTAGATGGCGTTAATGCCCTTTCAGAAGTAACCTATCCGTCAAGAGCATCGGTAGCAGAAGTATATACACAATTGTATAAAGACCTGACCGATGCAGTAGCTAAGTCACCAACAACAGGCGCACCGCACCGTGCTACCAAAGCAGCGGCAAATGCCTTATTTGCACGGGTGGCTTTATACAATGAAGATTGGGATAATGCCATCAAATATTCAACCGATGCTTTGGCGAGTGGTATAGGGCGTTTTGTAGCTGGTGGCGAGTATGTGGCATCATGGCGCGGTAATATCCACCCAGAATCTATTTTCGAGATCTTATTCCAAACACGTCAAGAGAATATTGGAGTGAACGAATCTATTCAATCTGCTTATACAAGTATATCTTCGGTAGCAGAAGCAACTGCATTGGCAGCATTACGCCCTACAATGTTACCTCCTGCAAGTGGCTGGGGTGCTGTTGTACCCACAACTGCCTTGATTGCTTTATACGATTCTACTGATGTAAGAAAAGGTTTATATCAATTAGGATTAAATCGTTCAAATACTGTAGTAACAGAATGTACAAAGTTTTTGGGCAAATCGGGTATAGTGTATATGGATAATGTACCTGTTATCCGCGTGTCTGAATTGTATTTGATACGTGCAGAAGCCTATGCTAAAAAAGCAGATAAGCTGGTAGAAAGTTTGGCTGATGTCAATAGAATTAGAACAAGGGCAGGTATCGCTCTTTCTATAGCTGCTACAAGTGCCGCTTTATTGACCGAAATAGAAAAGCAACGCCGCTTAGAATTGGCATATGAAGGTCATCGTTGGTTTGACTTGAAAAGACAAGGAAAAGATGTGATTAAATCAACAGGCAACGTCCCTTATGGCGATGCAAGACGATTAGCACCATTGCCCGTTTCTGAAATTTTAGTTAACAAAAATCTCGTGCAAAACACAGGTTATTAATCTTTTAAATAATTTTGATAATGAAACAATTAATAATAGCATTTTTATTCTGTGCTTGTGTGTCTCTTATATCTTGCGCAAAAGAAATAGATTATACCTTCAACGAATACAAAGTTGTAGAGTTAGAATCGGCTGTCAGACTTACCCCTGCGGCAGGTTTGACATACCCAATTGTCACAGTGTTACGCACAGTTGGTACACATTCTCTTCAAGTCAATTTGGTAGGTGAAAAGTTGAATGTACCTCAGGATATGACATTCAGCTTGGATACAGCCGTCACAAGCCAATTGACAGCTAATAATTCTCGCGCTGTTGAAGGTACACATTTCAATCTGAACGGCGGCAAATTCACGATGGGTAAGGACAGTAGCTTTGCAACAATCAATGTCAATATTCTGCCTGTTGCTGCTCAAACAGGTAAAACAGCTTATTTTATCTTAAAATTAGATGGTAGTAATGATATAAAAGCAAGTGAAAATTATCGCCGTGTAGGTATTAGAATTGATTTGAAGTAATAGTTTTTATTACTTTTTACTTATTTATAAGGCTATCTTGAAAGATATATTATCTTCGAGATAGCCTTTTCTTATACCCCCCCTCAGTATTTTTACCTATTTTTTCATAAAAATAACTACTTTTATCGCGCCAATACGTCAATAAAAAACAACCACGATGAATAGAAGAAATTTTATAAAAAACATATCCATTTCCTCTGCCATGCTGTTTAGCGGTGGCGCGTTTGCAGTGAATGTAAACGACATATATGAACGCCGCAAAAAAGTAAAACTGCGTTTTGCCGTTGCGTCTGATGGGCATTATGGACAACCCAAAACGGAATTTGACGCTTTTTTTCAGTCAATAACGACCCAAATCAATACGTTTCATCAACAAAATGCCTTGGATTTTTGCGTTATCAATGGCGATATTATTCATGATAAAATGCCTTTCCTCGTTCAGTCAAAACAAAAGTTAGATGCTTTGACGATGCCTTATTATGTATCACGCGGCAATCACGATATGGTGACAGCCGAGCATTGGCAAGCCGTTTGGAAAATGCCGCTCAACCATAGTACAGTCGTTAAGAAAAATGCCATTATTATTGGCGACACCTCAAACGAAGAAGGCAAGTATTTGTCACCCGATTTGGCGTGGTTAGCCACGCAATTTGAAGCCCATAAAAAGCGTAATGTGTTTTTATTTCTCCATATTCCACAAGCCAAATGGACAGCAAATGGCATTGATACACCCGCTTTTTTTGATTTAATTAAAAAATATCCTAATATAAAAGCCGTCTTTCATGGGCACGAACACGACCAAGATGGCGTAAAAATGGTGGGCAATTTGCCGTTTTTATTCGATAGTCATTTTGGCGGCAATTGGGGTACGGCATATAAAGGTTTTAGGGTTGTGGAGGTGATGAAAGATAATTTGATATTGACGTATATTATGAACCCTACTGTACGGATTAATGAACTAAATTATTAAGATTATGCAAAACAAAACAATCAAAGTATTAGTCATAGGCTGTGGCAATATGGGCGCGTCTCACGCAAAGGCATTTCACAGCATTGATGGATTTTCAATATGCGGTATCGTTTCAACGGGCAAGAGTAAAGAAGTCCTAAACGAAGCATTAGGCGGCGGTTTTCCCCTGTTTTCTGACGTAAAACAGGCACTTTTGGCGACAAAACCCGATGCTGTTTGTATTTCCACCTATCCCGATACCCACGAGCAATTCGCTATTCAAGCCTTGAAAGCGGGTTGTCATGTTTTTATTGAAAAACCGTTGGCAGATACTGTTAAAGGCGCAATTCGCGTCGTGAAAGCGGCAGAGAAAGCGGGTAAAAAAGTAGTGGTTGGTTATATCTTGCGCCATCATCCATCATGGGCAAAATTCGTAGAAATTGCCCAACAACTCGGCAAACCCCTTGTGATGCGCATGAACCTCAACCAACAAAGCCACGGCTATATGTGGGATGTACACCGCAATTTGATGCGCAGTCTTAGTCCTATTGTGGACTGTGGCGTGCATTATATTGACATTATGTGCATGATGACCCGCGCCAAACCCCAACAAGTGACCGCTATTGGCGCACGTATGACGGAGGATATTCCAGAAGGCAATTATAACTACGGGCAATTGCAAATCAAATTTGATGATGGCTCTGTCGGTTGGTACGAAGCGGGTTGGGGACCCATGATGAGCGAAACAGCATTTTTTGTTAAAGATGTGATTGGACCAAAAGGCTGTGTGTCAATAGTCGCCAAAGATGCAGGGGCAATCGGTAATTCTGATAACGTAGATGCACATACTAAAACCGAAAGTTTGCGCTGGCACCATGCGGATATTGACGCGCAAAACAATTTCACCAAACCCGATGAGTGGATTAACCTTATTGACGAACCCGACCATCAAGAACTCTGCAACCGCGAGCAACGCTATTTCCTAAAAGCCATTCAAGAAAATATTGATTTGACAGACCATTTAGCCGACGCGGTCAATAGTTTGAAAATTGCGTTTGCGTGCGATGCTTCGGTGCGGACGGGTCGGGTGGTGGCTTTGAAATAAAAAAATGTATATTACTTAATGGGTGCATCGCCCTGCGCAATGCAAAATTAATGAACATATTATTTACTTGTTACATATCTAATTCACTTACGGAAAATCAGTCTAATCAGTCAAATCTGTGGTCTATTTGCGTAATATCAATGCATTAAACATCTAACAATGAAAACCAAACCATACACCCTCCTCTTTCTCCTCCTTATTTACAACATAGCCTTCGCACAAACAGAAACCCTCGTTTTCCAAAAAGGCGAAGAAGGTTACGCTTGTTTCCGCATACCCGCCATTGTAAAAGCACCCAATGGCGAACTATTGGCATTTTGCGAAGCGCGAAAACTCAGTTGTAGTGACCATGGCGATGTGCGCATCGTGATGAAACGCAGTGCAGACAACGGTGCAACATGGTCTAAGCTACAAACGGTTGTCGAAAATGGTAACAACCAAGCGGGAAACCCTGCGCCCGTTTTCGATTTGCAAGATAATAAATATAAAAAAGGCAGACTGTTTCTATGCTACAATACAGGAACAGATTACGAAAAAGAAGTGCGCGATGGCAAAGCTATCCGAGAAATTTGGTATAAAACAAGCGTGGATAATGGCAAAACATGGTCAGAGAGTGTCAATATTACCCCCTCAGTATCAAAGCCCAATAAGCCGAGTGTGAACCCAGCTTATACCTTCAAAGAAGATTGGCGCAGCTATGCCAATACGCCCGGTCATGCGTTGCAACTTACCCGAGGGCAGAACAAAGGGCGCATTTTTATCCCCGCAAACCATTCGGAAGGGGGGGCGAAATTGCAATTTAAAGACTATGTGGCACATGGATTTTATAGCGATAATCACGGTGCAACGTGGCAACTTTCGCCCAATATCGCCTACGAAGGCAGCAACGAAAGTACGGCAGCCGAACTCAATAACGGCGGCATATTGATGAATATCCGCAACCAATCGGGTGACGATAAGCACCGCATAATGGCATATAGCCAAAGCGCGGGTGAAAAATGGGATACCGTCTATATTGAAAAACAATTGATTGACCCCGTATGTGAAGGGAGTATGCTTAATTTCACAACAAAAAAAGGGCAAAACTTATTGATTTTCAGCAATTTAGACCATTTGTCGAGCCGCGAAAATTTGACCTTGAAATATAGTGCTGATGATGGTAAGACATGGCAATTGGGTAAGACGATATATACAGGCAGTGCCGCTTATTCGGACTTAGTTATTCAAAAAGGCAACGCAATTGGGATATTATATGAAAAAGATGATTATACTAAAATCGCTTATACAACCGTGTACGAGGAGGAGCTTTTTGCCACAAAACCCAAGCCGCCTTTAAATGTTATGACCTTCAATATACGCTATGCCACCATGAATGACAGTGCCAATGCGTGGCTTTATCGCAAGGACAAAGTGGCTTCTCAAATACTGTTTCACGATACGCATATATTGGGTGTGCAAGAGGCTTTGTATGGACAAATTACGGATTTAGTGCCGCGATTGCCTAATTTTAAATACGTGGGTGTGGGCAGAGATGATGGCAAATATAAAGGCGAATGGTCAGCTATTTTCTATGATGCCACCCGCTTAACTGTCTTAGAAAATCAAAC
>JAYVKQ010000544.1:0-2220 GCA_043768285.1 Saprospiraceae bacterium
TCTTCAATTATTTTCCACTCGTCAGGGGTGATATGATTTTTCATCTTAATTTATTTTATTTTGATAATCAATGGTTTAATTCAAAAATTTTGCAGCAAATTCATTGCCGAAAAAACTAACAATTTGATACAGACAAAAGAGACACGACATTTTACAGAGGGTTTTCTCTGAAAATATCGTGTCTCTTTTAGGTTATAATATCGTAATTTATTTAAGACTGCCCGCCGACGAAGCCAAAGCATCGCAAATTTCTTCAAAATCAATATATTCAAAACCTGGTATGACGATATGGGCTTCGTCCAATACATTATGATCGCCTACCCCAACCGTATAAAAATTGCCTTCTAAGGCAGCTTCTACACCTTTTTCGGCATCTTCAAACACGATACACTCGGTTGGTTTTGCGCCAATTGCCTCCGCACCGAGCAAAAATACTTCGGGGTCGGGTTTGCTACGCGTCGTTTTAGTGCCATCTATAATAACATCAAAATACGCCGTTAATTCAATTTTATCTAAAATGATAGCCGCATTTTTACTTGCTGAACCTAAAGCGATTTTAACCCCTTTTTTCTTCAACCTGTCAAGGAAAGGTTTTACGCCTACCAATATCTCATCGGGAGACATACGGTTAATGTATTCTAAATACCACGCGTTCTTTTTATCCGCCATAGCGTTGAGGACTTCCACATCTCTTTCTTCAATATTGCCCCAATCCAGAATTAGCCTAAGTGACTCCGTCCGACTTACACCTTTCAGTTTTTCGTTATCTTCTTCTGTAAAGTCAAATCCTAACTCGTTGGCTAATCGTCTCCATGCTTTGAAATGATACTTAGCTGTGTCGCAAATGACACCGTCAAGGTCAAAAATACAGCCTTTGATTTTGTTCATACTTTATTTATAATAATCTGATAATCAATAATTTGTGTGTTCAATTAATAGAAATCGTTTTTGTTGTTACTCAATTCGGTAAAATCATTGGAGGCTTCGACGGCGCAAATATAACACGCCTTAATGTGTTTTTACAATAGAATAAAACGTTTTCTGAAAAAGAGACCTATATTTGATGTTTTGAAAGAAAAAAGTGTCGCAAGCACATTACCATTTATGATAACTTTAGTTTTTTCATTCGATAAATGATTATACGTAAAATTTTACAACATGACCTTGCTCGTTTGGTCAGTTTTGCAAAAAAAACGTTTATTGATGCTTTTGCCCATCTTAACGACCCCGTTGATTTTGAGGCGTATATTAATGAAGCGTTTACTCTCGAAAAGTATCAAAAAGAGTTTGATACTGAGGGGTCTGTATTCTATTTATTAGAAGATGGCAAAATTCTATTTGGATATTTAAAACTGAATATTCGTAAATCCCCGCGCGATATTCATAAGCCTCTTATATACCAAAAGCAACGCTTTATTAAGCAAAATATGCTTGAAATAGAACGTATTTACATAGATAAGACCACCCAAAGCAAAGGATTGGGTCTTAAATTAGTAGAATATGCGGAGCAAATTGCGCATGAAAATCACTGCACCGATATATGGCTTGGGGTCTGGGATAGAAACCCAAAAGCTATTCGTTTTTACGAAAGTTGTGGCTTTAAGCCTTTTGGCGAACACGTTTTCACTATCGGCACGGACGACCAAACCGATATATTGATGCTGAAAAAAATTCCAAAATATAATGCCATACCGTACCCGTCAAATTCATTTGGTGGCGCACAATAGGAGGTACTTCCAAAACCTATTTTGTGATTATTTTCACATCGGAAGCCGCCAGATGAATTTGGCGGGTACGATTATTTTTTTTATTTGTTATTGCAAATGGTTACAAAATTAAAGCGATATATTCTTGATAATCAATTATTTGAGAAAAAAGATAGACTACTCGTGGCAGTTAGCGGCGGTGTAGATAGTATGGTTTTGTGTCATTTATTGGTACAAACGGGATATGATTTTGCCATTGCTCATTGCAATTTTCAATTGCGCGGAGCAGCATCTGACGGAGATGAGGACTTTGTAAAATTATACGCAGAAAAAAAAGGTGTAAAATGCTTTACAAAACGCTTTAATACTGAGGGGGTAGCCAAAGAACAAAAAAAAGGTATTCAAGAAACTGCAAGGCTGTTGCGTTATGAATGGTTCGATGAACTGATGCAAATTCATGATTATCAATATCTTATCACAGCACATCATGCCTCTGACAATATCGAAACTTTTT
>JAYVKQ010000545.1:0-8706 GCA_043768285.1 Saprospiraceae bacterium
GACAGTATTTTTAAAAATGATTTAAATTTCTACAAATATAAATCATATCCTCACTACCTTGAAATTATTTTTTTCAATTTTGTATTATCCCCCCAAAAAGCAAACGGCTCGAAATCAAGGTAAGGATACACGCCTTTATTCAGTTGAATAGCGGCATTTCGTTCTTTTATTCTATTGTCAACAAGGGCATTAACAGTAATAGGTTTGCCACTACAACAATTGATAATACCCACTACATCATCTTGAAGGGTAATAGCTGTAATATATCGCGCCGCGCGTTCAATAGCTAAATAATCTCTTTGCTGTTCACCGCCCGACATATTGAAAGTGGTATCGCCCCTATCAATCGCTTTATCCAATTGGGCAATCAGCGAATTGGGGTTTTGACCGATGCCATACACATAAAATAGGCGTATCCATTTTAAATCAAAATCCACTTGCCCCCTCAGTATATCGAGCTGTCGGCGCAAGGTATCTTTTGCCAAACCGTAGGCGGTATTGGGTTTGGTGTACATGGCTTCGCTCAGTTTGCCTTCGCGCATACCGTACTCCAAACACGTCCCGATTACATTTACGTTGAGTACGCCCTGCTCAATCAGTTTTTTCAAAAACATAAACTGGCGGGGCAGCACCCTTTCGAAATGAAACAACTGCATATAATTGGGTAAGCCTTCCCACGCAAGGTGAATCACTGCATCGGGCAAGCGAAAGTAGGTGTAAAGGTTGTGCGTTTGTTCGATGGATTGTTCGTCAATCGAAAAAGGAATAAACGTCACTTTGTCGTACCAATCTTTAGTTTTTGCATTGTCGGCATCTATGGCTGTAGCAATCACTTCCACGGTATTGGTTGCCAATAAAGCATGGATAACATGATAGCCCACAAAGCCTGTAGCACCCGTCACTAAAACACGCATCAAATTGTTTTTAAATGGGGGATAGGAATGACAAATTTGCCACCCCACTCACGAATATAAGAGAGTTGCTGGGTTATTTCGGTACTCAAATTCCAGGGCAGAATGATAACAAAATCGGGCTTTTCGGCTTTCAAATGCGCTTCATTGACAACGGGAATATGGCTGGCGGGTAAAAATTTGTTTTGTTTGTGCGGATTGGCATCTACAACAAACGCTATCATATCGCTACTTATACCACAATAGTTGAGGAGTGTATTGCCTTTTGCCGCCGCCCCATAAGCGACGACTTTTTTACCTGCCTTGTGCTGTTTGAGTAAAAATGCCCATACATCCACCTTTACTTTTAAGGCACGGGGTTGAAAGGCTTCGTAAGCTTTTATATTGTTTAAGCCTTTTTTTATTTCTTTTTTGAGTAAGGCACTGACGTTTTTACTGATTGATTTTGTTTTATCCGTTGCGTGTTTGGCATATATGCGCAACGAGCCGCCATGGGTCGGTATTTCTTCTACATCAAATAGGACTAAACCCTGCGCTTCAAATATTTGCTTGACGGTAGAGAGAGAGAGGTACGAAAAATGCTCGTGGTAGATGGTATCAAATTGATTTTTATCTATCAATTGCATCAAGTGCGGAAACTCCATCGTGATGACCCCCTCCCGAGTGAGTATGATTTTCATACCCCCTACGAAGTCATTGATATCAGGCACGTGTGCCAGCACATTATTACCGAGCAATAGGTCGGCTTTGATGTTTTTAGCCACCAATTCTTTTGCCAAACGCACGCCAAAAAAATCGACAACCGAGTCAATACCTTTTTCTTTAGCCGCTTCTGCCGTATTTGACGTTGGTTCGATACCCAAAACAGGAACCCCTTTTTGCTTAAAATATTGGAGTAAATAGCCATCATTGGAGGCTATTTCTATGACTTGGTGGTTTTTGTTGTAGCCAAATCTATCTATCATCTGATGGGTATAAGCTTCTGCGTGTGCCAACCAACTTTTTGAATAAGATGAAAAATAGACATAATCGCTGTTGAATATAGCATCGTGCTTGGCAAATTCGTCAATTTGTACCAAAAAGCATTTTTCACACACCATTATCTTCAATGGATAAAACGTTTCTGGCTCATTTAGCTGTGCAGCAGTCAAAAACGCATTTGACGGCGGACTAAAGCCTAAATCCACAAACTGGTGTGCTAAATTATTTTGACAAAAACGACAATTCATGTATTATAGTTGATAGTTGATAGTTGATAGTGTGAGTAATGAGTTAAAAAGCCCCGTTAGGGGTGTAATATGGGTAACAACAACGATAAACTTCCCTTACCGAAGCCCCGTTATTCGGATGTATAATAATAGTTCCTTTTCTCTGACAGGTATTCTTCAATGTGTTGTTGGGTTAAGATGCCCTTATTGTCATAATAGGCTTTGTACCACTCAATTGTTTTGGCAATAGCGGTGTGGGTATCCCAACGTGGTTTCCAATGCAATAAAGAAATGGCTTTTGTATTGTCTAATTTTAATAAACCCGCTTCGTGGTAATTGTCGGGTGGTGTACCGAACTCAATGTGTATATCTTGCCAAATATGTTGCGCTATGGTAGCCACTTCTCTCACCGTTTTTGATTCAAAACTATAGGGTGCGAAGTTCCACGCCGAAGCGAAGTCCGTTTTTTCGGCTAATAGTTTTTCACCCAATTGCAAATATCCGTACAGGCAATCTAAAACGTGTTGCCACGGACGCACGGCGTTGGGATTTCGGATTTGGGTTGTTTTATGATCGGCAGTTGCTTTTACAATATCGGGTATCAATCTATCATCACTCCAATCGCCACCGCCTATCACGTTGCCCGCCCGAGCCGAAGCCATCAAAACCGTGTGCTTATTTTTATATTCGGCTATATTGAAAAAAGATTTTTGATACGATTGCAGTAATATTTCGGTACAGGCTTTTGAAGAGCTGTACATATCGTAGCCACCCAAAGCATCATTTTCGCGGTAGGGAAAAACCCACTCTTTATTGTCATACACTTTATCGGTAGTTATGATAACTACCGCTTTTACTGAGGGGGTCATTCTTATCGCTTCTAACACATTTAGAGTGCCTATGACATTGGTTTCGTAGGTATAAGTAGGGTCTATATACGATGCCCTAACAAGCGGTTGGGCAGCCATATGGAACACGATTTCGGGTTGAAAAGCTTGCATAGCCGCTTTTATAGCTGCGGCATTTCTGATATCGCCAATCGTTGAATTTTTATCTTGGTTTAAAAGGTGGGTATGTGCAGGAGTCGTATAAGGGGCTAAGGCAAAACCCGCCGATGTTGCCCCAATATGATTGAGCAACGCCATCAACCAAGAGCCTTTAAAACCCGTGTGACCTGTTACAAAAACGCGCTTATTTTTATATTGTTCTAACATATATGGCTACAATACTTCACTTTACTATGGCACTCTAAGAAAACTAAGGCTTTATTTTTAGGCAGGACGGTACGGAGAGCTGTTTTTCATTTTATAAATATTTAAAAGCCCAAAGTAGAACTGCGTTACTGCCAAATTTTCCATTGAGCGTGTCCGCTTGCCCACATCTCTTCTAATTCCGATTTATCGCGCATGGCATCCATACATTTCCAAAAGCCGTGGTGTTTGTACGTTCTTAATTCGCCATCGTGTGTAATAGCTGCTAAAGGTTTGCGCTCCCATTGGATAGTGTCCATATCGCCTTCCAAATAGTTAAAAACGTCTGGATTGAGGACGAAAAACCCACCATTTATCAAAATGCCATCGTCATCCGATTTTTCTTCAAATTTAAGGACAGCACCCTCGTCATCAGTTTTGAGATTACCAAACCGACTTGGTAGGGTAATAGACGTTAGGGTTGCAATTTTACCATGTTTTTGATGAAAATCTAAGAGTTTCGGGATATTGACATCAGCGACACCATCGCCATAGGTGAGCATAAAAGTTTCGCCTTTTACGTATTGCTGAATGCGTTTCAAGCGACCCGCAGTATTGGTTTCCGCGCCTGTATCCACCAAAGTCACTTTAAAGGAATCTGTCGGTGTATTGTGAATGTCTATTTGATTGGTAGCGGTTTGAACCGAAATATCTGTATTGTAAAGAAAGTAGTTTATGAAATATTCTTTTATCATATGCCCTTTGTAACCCAAGCAAATCACAAATTCATTGTACCCATAATGGGCGTATATTTTCATAATATGCCACAGTATCGGCTTGCCCCCAATCTCTACCATTGGCTTGGGTTTCAAGGTTGTTTCTTCTGACAGTCGCGTGCCCAGACCACCTGCAAAAATGACTACTTTCATGAACTTAAATCTTGGTTTTTATGGTAAAATACTGAGGGGGTACTAAATATCTTTAGGCACACCAGGGCGAATATAGTCTAAGATACCAATTTGCTCCTCGGATAGGTCATCTACCACTTTAGCGGGAACACCTGCGATAAATTTATACTCTTCCGTAAATTTTTTTGTAATAACAGAACCAATACCAACAATACAGCGAGGGGCTATTTCTACACCTGGCGTTATTCTAATTTCAGAGCCTAAATAGCAATAGTCTCCTATGTGTATTGGTTTGGTATTTTGTCGGTTATGCGTCCAGAGAGATGAATTTCTACCACCCAAAATAACGAGTTTACCGAAGGTCACTCTATCTGTAAAATCAATTTTATGTCCCGTTGCGATAGTACCGCCGTCACCCATTATAAAAGTAGAATCAACTTCGTTGGCAGCAACTGGAATAGGAATAGCATTAATTTCATTTTGTCTCAATATTTCTACATATCGCCCCAATTGAATAGTACCACCTCTGAAAATATTAAGATGCCCTATTGTTGAACCTGTCCCAACGGCTATTGATTTAATATTGACTAATAGATTAAGATGCCCTATGTGGACATTATCCCCTATCTCTACACTTTGAGCATCTATAATAGACAATCCAATCTTGACATTTCTTCCGATTTTGTACCCAAAAAAAAGCCTATACAACGGTTTTTTAAAAAAAGAGGGCGTAAATGCAAGGCAAACAAGAACGGCAAGTCGTACTTTTTTCATGTTTAATTAATCGCTGATCTAAACACCGATTCTACAAAATCATATTGTTTTTTGATATCAAAATGGGCTACAGCGGTTTGTCTTGCTTTTTTGCCCATAGAAGCGCGCAAGGCGGGATTGTCTAATAATATTGTAATTTTCTCTGTCCATTCTGCGTCCGATTTTGCTAAAAAGCCATTTTCGCCATCTTGGATAATTTCAGTATTAGACCCTACAGCGGAGGCGACTACGGGCATACCCAAACCCATATATTGCACCGTTTTGAAGAAAAACTTATAAGGTGACCAAATAGTATCTTTAACAGGCACAAGTCCAATCATGGCTGATTGCAAATGCGGCACTTCTATATCATAAGCCCACGGTATGAAGTTAATGTCCAAACCATCGATAGCCATATCCACGTCTGCAATAATTTTAAATTCAAAATCATGCGTTTTTTTTACGTCTCGTAGGGCAGGGACTATCAAATCTATATTCGGCTGATTGGTAACAGTACCAACCCACGTAATGATTGGTTTTGATGCCTTGTTTATGGTATTGATTGAGGGGGCATAACGGTCTAAATCTACAGTCATAGGTACGATATTCACCTGTTTATTAAACCCATCTGCATGGTTTTTAATACTTTGATTGACACTAAAAATAGTATCACTCATCGCCATAATTGTATCAATTTTTGAGAAAAACTTGAGCTTATTCAATACGCCATTCGAGGGGCTGACGTAAGGCACAAACAATGGCTCATCAATATCATACACAATTGGAATATCCCAACGGCGTACTATTTTTTCAATAATCGCGGGACCTACTAAAGCGGCTTCTCGGTATATAAAGATTAAATCGGGTTTTTGAATGGTCAGAACATGGAACAATTGTTTCGTAAAAGCGGATACCATCATCACCGCTTTTTTGATGTATTGCCCTGGTTGATACAAAACATCCGTCAATTTTTTATTAGAAAAACAAACAAACTCGACCTCAATACCGCGTTTCGCCAATTCTTTTGCCCACAACTCGATTCTAAAACGCTGTCCTGCGCAAAAACCGATATGATAAGGAACGATGGCTAACACTTTCACACGATAAAAATTTATATTGTTTTAGACGGGATTGGTATAACGGACTGAATGGCTTTTTCCCACATCATCGCCACTTTATCGGGGTTGTACCGCTGCTTGACAAAATCAAACCCTTTTATAGCAATGGTAGCGCGTTCCTCTGGGCTGGCATTTTTGAATTGCCTGATGGCATTGCACCAATTTTCATGTGTGTGCATTGCCAAATGGACACCCGACTCTTGCATAGCTTTCTGATAAGCGGGCGTGGCACTCGTCAATACGGGCATACCCATGAGCCAATAAAGCAATAATTTATTCACAGATTTACCATTTTTCATGGCATCGGTAGTATCCAACGGAATAAGGGCTATATCGCAATCAATTACCTTTTGGTTAAAGGTTTCTTTCTTCCAAGCGTGAAAAAACTTTTTACACTGTATCCAAAAAATAATACCTGAAGATTTGCTTTTAATAAGACCATTAGAAAAGCGATAGTATTCCAGATCGGTTATCATGTGTAGTTCTATTTCATTGCGCAATTCGTAAAATACATTTTTAATAATATTCAAATTCCGAATTGTACCCGATTGCCCTTCCCAAGCTATTTTCAGCTTGTCGCCCACTTCAAAATTTGATTTGACTTGTGTTGCTTCTTTTTCAAAAAAGTCTAAACAAATATGAACATTGTCGTTGTACCGCGCTATTTCTTTAACTTGTGCTTCTGACGAGCAAATAACAGCGTCGGCGATTTGACAAGCTTCTCGGAGTAGATTTTTATAATTCCAAAATAGTTTACCATTTGTGCCTTTCAAATACTTACCAACGCCTCTGAATACTGTTTTGAGCGAGATGGGTTCTACAAGATAGTTGTCTTGCAGCTCAAATATGAGCTTTAAGGAATCACCCGCTTGTCTTTTTTTTTCTAACCACTGATGAATATCAACGGCATAAGTGAGTATCACGACATCATACTCTTTATTGATATCAGCCGTTTCAAATGTTACGCCTTTATGTTGTGCATATCCCACAAAACGCCGTCTATCACTTGCTGTCGAATAATTATGGCTGTATGCTGTATAACCAATTTTTAAATCTTTACCGTTTTCTACCATACAGTAGTTATGCAAATTTTCATAAATTTTATACCGTACATAATAGCTTTTAATATTTCACCTATTTTCAAATAACTCACCCCTAAAATATAATACCCCTTCAACAAAGCCTCTTTTCTAAAATCTGTGGGTATTAAATCGGCGGCTATTACTTTTTCATAAAATACCGCATTGTCATCAACCATTTTTTTAGTTAATTGCCCTGACATACTATTGGGCATAAAACGGTAGTGCAAAATGCCTTTTTTAACCCGTATTCCCTTACCAAATTGTGCAATATTAAGCAGAAAAAATCTATCCGCCGCGCTTGATAATTCTGGGTCAAAACTGACTTTTTCTACTATTGTGCGCCTAAAAAGGTAATTGGAAGGACACGTTTCTATATTCGATTGATACAGTAAAACTTCTCTCGGTATATCCTCACACGCGCCCAATTGTTCTTTATGATTTGGAAAAAAAATGAGCGCGCCGCAGCAAAAATCTATAGTTGTATCGTTTTCTAATGCCTCTATCCGCGCTGCTAAAAAATCGGGTGACATGACATCATCGGCATCAAAAAAAACGATATAGTCTCCTTTTGTTTTTAAAAATCCGTGATTGCGCGCTGCCGATACCCCTCGATTGAGTTGAAAAAAATACTGTATGCGTGGGTCAGCGAAAGATTGTACGACCCCCTCAGTATTATCCGTCGAACCATCGTTAATAATGATGATTTCAAGATGCGGATATGTTTGGGCGACAATAGACTTTAGCGTTTCTCCAATATATTGTCCTACATTATAAGCTGGAATAACAATTGAAACTAAACGGTTGCTTTCTTGCATTTTACTGTGCAACGGAACGGGGTTCCGTTGTTGGCGTATTTTCAACGGAACACCGTTCCGTTGCACTATTTTTTACAAACGGCAAAAAAGGTTTGACACTGTAAGATGGACGGTATATCTTCTACCATGCCAAAATCATTAGCTTCTGGATATATTGGTTTGCCAATCAGTGCATACATGAGACTATCTTGAATTGACATGGGTAATTTTCGGATACCGCGTTGGAGCAATAATTTTTCAACAATATAGCCTATTCTATGGCGTAAGTCCTTGATATTGTAGCGTTTATATTGCTGCCCGAATACCTGAACGGATGCAAAATTTTCTTTTAAAATAGCCGCCAACTCATTATAGTCAAACTCTTGGGTGTGGTAAGGATTCATCACTTTACCCGTTGGACTATTCACTGGAAAATTAGGTGTTGAAATAAATGCCGTACCCGAAGGTTTTAAAACGCGGTTGAACTCTTGCAACATTTTTTGATAGGCGGTCGTGTGTTCAATGGTTTCAAACGAGACGACTATATCAAAAAAATTATCGGCATAAGGCAGTTGTGTACCATCTAACAACTCAAAACGTACATTCGGACGTTGCCAATACTGTCTGCTTTCTTCAATTGCTTCGGGTGCAATATCGCCGCCGATGACGACCCCCTCAGTCCCGATGGCATCGGGATTTCGCTTTTGCCCAATATTTTGAGCCAAAATATCTGACCCAAAAC
>JAYVKQ010000546.1:0-3744 GCA_043768285.1 Saprospiraceae bacterium
GAAGTCCCCCGCTCAAACGTCCGAAACGTTTCGGTTTGAAATGCAAAGATATAGTACCCCCTCAGTATTTTCCACTTTTTATCCTCGAAATTATCCTGTTTTTCTTTTTTTTCTTATCTTGCGACCTGCACAGTATAAGAAACAAATTGGTTATGACAATAACTGCAAACGCGCCTAAAATTGCGCTCTATAAGGCTTATCTCAAAACGTTCATCTTTTTTCCTTAACTTTTATAATAAACATGACTTTAGAACAATACGTCCAAAACATTAACGACCGCTACAAAAGGGGCAACGCTACCGAGCATACTTTTAGAGGTGATTTGCAACAACTCATTGAAAGTTTGGTGAAAGATGTCAAAGCGACCAACGAACCCAAAAGACAATCTTGTGGCGCACCTGATTATATCCTCACTAAAAAAGAAATTCCTGTTGGGTTTATTGAAGCCAAAAATGTGGGCGATAAAGACCTTGACGGCAGTAAAAAAACGGGCAATAAAGAACAATTTGACCGCTATAAAGCCTCTTTGGGTAATCTTATTTTTACGGATTATTTGGATTTTCACTTGTATCGAGATGGTGTTTTTATCACTAAAATCTCTATTGCGGTGCTGACGGATAAAGGCATCGAACCCCTCAGTATGAACTTCGATAGCTTCACAAATTTCATCAAAGATTTTTGTACGCATATTGGGCAGACCATTAAAAGCTCTAAAAAACTCGCTGAAATGATGGCGGGTAAAGCCCGTCTCCTTTCAGAAGTCATTGAAAAAGCGTTGATTAGCGACGAATCGCACGATGAAGATAGTACCCTTAAAGACCAAATGATGGCTTTTAAGCAAATACTCATTCACGATATTACGCCCAAAGGCTTTGCGGATGTCTATTCTCAAACCATTGCTTATGGGATGTTTGCGGCTCGATTGCATGACCCCACTTTACCCACTTTTAGCCGACAAGAAGCGGCGGAGTTGATACCTAAATCCAATCCGTTTTTAAGAAAACTGTTTGGCTATATTGCGGGACCCGATATTGACGACCGCATCAAATGGATTGTGGATAGTTTGGTAGATGTATTTTTGGCGTGTAATGTCGAGGAAATTTTAAAAAATTACGGCAAAACCACTAAAATGGAAGACCCGATTATCCATTTTTATGAAACTTTTCTAAGCGAATATGACCCAAAATTGAGGAAAGCTCGAGGCGTTTGGTACACCCCTGCGCCTATTGTCAATTTCATCGTGAGGGCAGTTGATGATATTCTGAAAACTGATTTTGACCTGCCGCAAGGTCTGGCAGATACCAGTAAAACGAAGATTAAAATCAACCTGCAAGCCACCGATAGACGCTACACCAACAATATAAAAACCATAGAAGAAGAAATCCATCGGGTGCAAATACTCGACCCTGCCACAGGTACAGGTACTTTTTTGGCGGAAGTGGTCAAACACATTCATAAAAAATTTGAAGGGCAGCAAGGCATTTGGAGCAAATATGTGGAAACCCATCTTTTGCCCCGCCTCAATGGTTTTGAGTTGCTCATGGCGAGTTATGCAATGGCACATCTAAAATTGGATTTGCTTTTGACCGAAACGGGCTACAAACCCACCAAAGACCAGCGTTTTAGGGTCTATCTCACGAATAGCCTTGAGGAACACCACCAAGATACAGGCACGCTGTTCGCCAATTGGTTGAGCAGCGAAGCCAATGAAGCCAATCATATTAAAAGGGATTCGCCTGTTATGTGTGTAATTGGGAATCCGCCGTATGCTGTTAGCAGTAGTAATAAAAGTGAATGGATTGAAAAACTCATTGAAGACTATAAAAAGGATTTGAATGAAAGAAATATTCAATCCCTTTCTGATGATTATGTCAAATTTATACGATTTGGGCAGTACTTTATTGATAAAAATACTGAGGGGGTGTTGGCTTATATTTCTAATAATAGTTTTATTGATGGTATAACACACCGTCAAATGCGTAAATCTCTTTTAGAGTCTTTTGATACGATTTATATTCTTGATTTGCATGGTTCATCAAAACGTAGAGAGGTTGCTGATGATGGTAGCCGTGATGAAAATGTATTTGATATAATGCAAGGAGTGAGTATTAATATTTTCATTAAAACAGGTAAAAAGAAAAAAAACGAATTAGCAAAAGTATTTCAAACCGATTTAAAAGGTTTACGTAGTGAAAAATATCAAATATTGCAAGACAATAGTTTAAATACGCTTAATTGGCAAAAGTTAGATTTAACACCCCCTCAGTATTTTTTTGTTAAGAAAGACTTTGATAACATTGATGAATATCAGAATGGGTTTTCAATTGTTGATTTATTTAAATCTTATAATTCTGGGTTAACAACTGAATTTGATGATATTGCAATTCAAAATACTTCAAAAGAAGCTAAAAAACTTTTAGAAAATTTGCAATCTAAATCTGAAATAGAAATTCAACAGATTTATAAACTTCAAAATGATAAACTTGATAAAATAAAAAGAGCCATAACTGATGTAAAAATAAGTCAAGCACAAATTTTAAAGTTAGACTACCGCCCTTTTGATTCAAAATATACAGTTTATACAGGTAAAACTAATGGTCTTATGGGGAGACCTCGCTATGATTTGATGAAACACTTTTTAAAAGAAAATCAAGGTCTTATAGTTGGTCGCCAAGGACAAGTTATAGGAGATTCAGAGTGGAATATTGTTACCATTACAAATACTCTTGTGGATTGTAATATTTTTTATCGAGGTCGTGGAACAGTTTTTCCTCTTTATCTCTACCCCGAAGCCAAAGACCTATTTGCCACCCAAGCAAGAACGCCCAACCTCAACCCCGACATTTTAAAGCAAATTACTGAGGGGGTCGATTTAAAGTTCACAAATGAAAAAGAAAGCACGGACGGGACATTTGCGCCGATAGATGTATTAGATTACATCTATGCCGTGCTTCATTCCCCGACTTACAGAGAGACCTACAAAGAATTTTTGAAAATAGATTTCCCGCGTGTACCGTATCCGAAAGATGCGGCTACGTTTTGGCAATTGGTCGAGTTAGGCGGTGCGCTGCGCCAAATCCATTTATTAGAAAGCCCGATAGTAGAAAAGTACATCACGCAATACCCAAATGATGGGGATAATGTGGTAACAAAACCGAAATATGAAAACGGGAAAGTGTATATCAATGACACGCAATATTTCAACAACGTACCCGAAGTGGCATGGCATTTTTACATCGGCGGCTACCAACCCGCCCAAAAATGGCTCAAAGACCGCAAAGAACGGACATTAGAATTTGATGATATATTGCATTATCAAAAGATTATTGTGGCATTGTTTGAGACGGATAGGTTAATGAAGGCGATTGATGCGGTGGGGATTGAATAATGGCTTACCCCCTCAGTATCTACGGCGGTATTGAGGGCGAAATAGTTAGCTTGCTGTGTGTTATATGATTTGAGTGTAAAATAGATAGGGGAAATAGAAAATTCGGTGAAATAGTTTTCCACAAGATGTTAGTATTTTTATGAAACGAAAAGTTTTATTTAAGTTAATTTTGAGCAAAAATAGTTTTAGTCATAAAAAAATAGGACATGCTTTCAGAGAATACAAAAATAGAATACAAGAGTATTCAGAAAATCCGCAAGGGGGATAGTGGTTTTAAAGAACTTGCAGTGACTTGTGTTTGTTTAGCGAATGCACAAGGCGGTGTTATAGCAATTGGTATTGAAGATAAATCAAAA
>JAYVKQ010000547.1:0-7250 GCA_043768285.1 Saprospiraceae bacterium
ACCCCAATAAAGCGGATGCCGAACGACGGCATATACCCCCTCAGTATTCAGACCACTACTTTCCATTTTTAGGCTTTTCAATCCGAGAAATGCTGCAATATTGATGTGCTTAAAAGCGGTATTCATAATATATAAACCAATGAAAATCAATATACTACCAATAACATACGGTACAATATGGCATTTAAAAACAAACGTTTTTTCGCCATATATCATAAGGTATAAAACCCATACCATAAGCAATAGCGAAAGCACATTATACCCCAAGCGATAGGATTGGGTAGATATTCTTTTTTCAAAATAAGCCTTAACGGGCGTTGCCGCGAATACGCTATGCGATACAAAAAAAAGGAGCCAAGCGATGATTAACGTTTTCATATCCAAATGTAAATAAAAAAAAGATACACGCCCTACCTTTTGTCTAAAAAAATAACCAAACCGTTCTGAACTTGTTTATATTTGGGTTTCAATTTTAATATCTCTTACATAAGACATTGATAAACAAAACAATACAAAGTCCTTTCTATCTCAAATATTCCATTCATTCTGATAAAACCTTATTAATAATGGCTTCATATACGCTCAAAGTTAATGGAAAAAACCTGCAAACCGATGCAGCTCCCGATACACCTTTATTATGGGTATTGCGCGACCATTTGGGTTTGGTAGGTACTAAATATGGTTGCGGTGTTGCTGCTTGTGGTGCGTGTACCGTACATATTGATGGTGAAGCGATGCGCTCGTGCAGCTTGCCCGTTTCTGCCATTGCCACCAATAATATCACGACCATCGAAGGGCTGTCTGAAAAAGGCGACCACCCTTTGCAACTCGCGTGGGACGAATGTGATGTACCGCAATGTGGCTATTGTCAAGCGGGGCAAATCATGAGTGCCGCCGCGCTGTTGAAGAAAAAACCGAAGCCTTCGGATAAGGATATTGAAGCGGCTATGTCCACCCATATCTGTCGCTGTGGCACATATCACCGTATTCAAGAAGCGATAAAGAAAGCAGCGAAAATTGCCTAAGCCACAGTTTTGGCAGAACAGCGGTTTAGGAAACTGATATTTTATTTTTTGAAAAAAATAAAATATCAGTTTCCTAAACCGCTTGCTCAATATTGGTTTTTACATCCGAAGGGCGATTAAAATCGCCCCCTATTGATACTATACTCGGGGTCAAAATCAATAGCGAGCGATATACTTTTCACATTTTAATAATTCTGACAATGCTATCCACATCACCATATAACAGACGCGATTTTTTAAAATCCACTGCCACTGCCTGTGGCGGCTTTATATTGGGTTTTAACCTGATGACGACTAAAAAATTCACCACATCGGTGTATGACGCAACCGTTGAAGGGCATTTTAATTTTAATGCTTATCTGACCATCAACACCGACGGCACAGCGACTATTTTTTCGCCTAATCCAGAAGTGGGACAAGGTATCAAAACCTCTTTTCCCATTACGGTAGCGGAGGAATTGGATTTTGATTGGGGAAAAATAAAAGTAGAACAAGCTCCTCTCGATGGCAAACGCTTTGAACGCCAAGTTGCTGGTGGTAGCGGCTCAACCCCACACTCGTGGAAACGCCTACGCCAAGCGGGTGCTACGGCACGTCAAATGCTGATGGACGCGGCGGCTAATCGCTGGCAAGTACCCGTTGCGGGATGTAGCACCGAAGCGGGTATTGTTGTGCATAAAACTTCGGGCAAGCGATTGACTTACGGCGAATTGGCAGCCGAAGCCGCTAAACTAACGCCACCGAAAGAGGTCAAACTCAAAGACCGCAAGGACTTCAAATTAATAGGCACTTTCGTCAGAGGTGTTGATAATAAGGCGATTGTGACGGGTAAGCCGTTATTTGGCTTGGATTTTTACCGCGACGGTATGATGTTCGCCATGATACAACGCCCACCTGCCTTTGGTATGAAATTAAAATCTTTTGATGCGACGGCTGCCAAAGCGATGCCAGGCATAACGGATGTGGTTTCTGTTCAAAATAGTGTGGCAATCGTAGGCAAATCCACTTGGGAAGTAAAAAAAGCGCGTGAAGCCGTCATAATTGAATGGGAAAAAGCGGATACGCTTGAAAGTACGAGCGACCACAACCGCATATTCAAAGAATTATTGAACAGCCCGAAGGCAGAAGTGCGCCGAAAGGACGGTGATACTGAGGGGGTATTCAAAACGGCAGCTAAGGTGATTGAGGCTGAATATCAATGCCCTTTCCTACCCCACAACCCAATGGAACCCATGAATTTTTTCGCTGACGTGAAAGCTGATGGCGCAGAACTGATAGGTTCAACCCAAGCCCCGCAAGGTGTACGCGATGCCGTAGCCAAATTACTTAAACTCGCCCCCGAAAAGGTATCCGTACAAATGACCCGCATGGGCGGCGGTTTCGGACGGCGGTTGCGCGGCGATTTTGCCTTAGAAGCAGCTGAATTATCCAGCATCATCAAAAAACCTGTGAAACTGATATGGACCCGCGAAGATGATATGACGGGTGGCATATATCGCCCCGCTTGCCGCTACCGTTTCCGTGCGGCTTTAGATGCGCAGGGCAATATATTGGGTTATCAACTGAGGGGGGTCGGTATCAATACGCCGAACGCTACACGCGAGCAAAATTTTCCTGCGGGTGCTATCCCTAATCTTTTGATTGATAGTGTGGATCACAAATCGCCTATTACTGTGGGTCCGTGGCGCGCACCAATAACCAATTTTTTAGCCTACGCCGAGCAAGCATTTATTGATGAAATTGCGGAAGCTACGGGCAAAGACCCTGTGCAAATGCGCTTAGATTGGTTGGATAAAGCAAAGAAAACGCCAACGGGCGATATCAAATATGATATTGACCGCTTCAAAGCCGTGATACAATTGGCGGCAGAAAAAGCGGGATGGGGCAAAAAGAAAAAAGGCGTTTTTCAAGGATTTAGCGTCTATTTCTCGCACGCATCTTATGTAGCGCAAGTCGCTGAAATAGTGAAAGAAAAAGGCAAACCGGTCTTGAAAAAGGTCTATTGTGCCGTAGATTGTGGCATAGTGGTGAATAAAAGTGCTGCCCTCAATCAAGTGGTCGGGAGCGTTGTAGATGGTTTGGGTCATGCGATGTATGGCAATTTGACTTTCAAAAACGGTGCGCCCGAACAGAATAATTTTAACAGCTACCGTCTTATCCGCTACAACGAAATACCCGAAGTCGAGGTACATTTCGTGGACAATGGCATTGACCCCACAGGCTTGGGCGAACCCGCTTTGCCGCCGTTGGGTGGTGCGGTTGCCAATGCGATATTTAAAGCAACTGGTAAGCGTTTGCGGCAACAGCCGTTTGCGGTTGAGGATGGAGATTTGCTGAAAGAGTTGTTATAGACGAAATGCAATAAAAATACTGAGGGGGTGCTTGCTGTTGCGAGTGCCCCCTTTTGTTTATATATTATTTGTATATGAAAATAAAAAATCTATTTTCTCTCTTGCAAAACTGATGTTTGACCTGTACATTTGTGAAAACAAACCGTAAAGAAAAAAAACCATGTTTGATATACGAGGAAACTTAACCGACACGCTCGAAATGACATTTAGAAACGTTTGAAGAAACGTTTGTATCAAAATGGGCTATCTAAAATTCTACACGCCCCGCTATTTTTCAAATATTTGATGTATATTTAGAAGATTTTAGAAGCATAATTACGCCCGCTTTCGAGATGTGGATTGATGGCAGTTTTCTAAATATCAAAAATGATAGACCACAAGATGTTGATTTTGTGGTATTTATAGATTATAAAATTTACGATGCTTATTACGACCTTTTTGAGAAACGTTTTAGAAAGTTAGGCGCAAAAGCTTATTATGGAAAAAATATAGATGCTTACATTAGCCCTATTTATCCAAGTAACCATAAAAATGCTTTCTACACGGAAGACTATCAGAAATATTGGCTCAACTTTTTTTCAAAAACAAAAGCCGATAGACATAATAAACACTATTCAAAAGGCTTTGTTAAAATACAATTTGGTGAAAATGAAATCAGATAAGAAAATATTGGGTTATAAGATAGCGGATTTGCTTGAACAGGTTTATGACATAAATTTGTTAATTCAAAAACATTCAATGAGTAATGATAAAGTCATTATGTCCGTAAACCAGCAATTTATCGAACATAGGCAAGACTTTATTGACCAATTAAACGCTATTTTCAATACATATGCTCTATCCGTTGCTTCCATAAACCCACCCATTGTAGAAGCTAAATTGTATAAAAAATATGAAGTTGAGGCTTTAGCGTTAAGTGAAGTACATGAGGCTGAAATAACCATTAAAAAAAGTGAAACTAAACATTGAAAATGCCAAAAAGTACTGAGGGAGTGCTTATGACAAGCACCCCCTCAGTATTTTCAGAAGAAATATCTTAACTAAACAATCCCCAAAAGCCTTTCATACTATCCAGTTCTGCCTGTGCCTGTTCGTATCCTTTGAGTAAGGCTATTTTGAAGTAGCTTTCTGCGGCGGGTTTATTTTTATCAACGCCAAAACCATTTTTATACATAATGCCTAAATTATATGAAGCCATACCGACACCCGCTTCGTGCGCTTTTTCAAAATAATGGTAGGCTTTGGTGTAGTCCATAGGCACACCATCACCGTCTAAATACATACGCCCCAAATTGTTAGCGGCTGAATATTGCTCGCCCTCCATTGCTTTTTTATACAATTCAATAGCTTTATCAGTATTCTTTTTTACCGCCAATCCATCTTCATACATACGACCTAAGAAAAATTGGGCATTGGCATAACCCTCCTCGGCAGCACTTTCGAGGTGGGGTGCCGCACTGTCGTAGTCTTCTCTTACAAAATATATAGAGCCAGCGATACATGCACTTTCGGGAAAACCAGCATCTGCCCCCATTTCGGCATATTCTAAGGCTTCATCGTGGTCTGCATCAATGCCTGTACCTTCATAATACAATTTTGCTAAAATATTCATTGCCAAACCATTACCTCTTTCAACTGCATCGTTGAATAGTTTAAGCCCTTTTTTGGTATTTTTCTTTGTCCCCAGACCATCGTAGTATAGAGTACCTAATTTTGTAAGGCTATCAATGTACACCTCGCTGTCTTCGGCAGCAATATCAATGGTTTTTTCAAATAGCTTTAAGGCGGCAGCATTGTTTTCCGCCATGCCTATCCCATTATAATTCATCAAACCCAATATATAATGACTTAGGGGGTCACCATTTTTTACACCTTTTTCAAGCAATATTATGCCGTTTGCATAATCATTTTGATTATTTCTATCATCAACATAAGCCCAACCTAAAATGCCACAGCCTTCACCATCCAGATTATCAGCATACTTAGCCAATAGCGTAATAACGGTATTGTAATCCGTAATATCTCTCGCTTTTTTTGCTTTTTCTAAATCAGTTGAATAATCAGAAGCCAAAGACGAGGGCACGAAGTTATTTGGCGAAACGATTGGCGTAGGTGTTGGGGCGATGGTTTGTATATGCGCTGGCAACGACTGGGGGTTGTCGAGCAAGTCATCAATAATTTGAATTATCGTGTTTTTAACCCTATTGATAACACGCGCATCCCACTCAATGCCTTTGCGTTCGCGGATGACTTGGTCATTGTAATCTGAGCTTAATAAAATGACTTGATTATATAGATTTTTATCCCCTTTCTGAAGAATTTCGTCCAATAGGTCTAAGGCTTCTTCGACTTGCCCTTTACGGATATGTGTTTTTACGCGGTACAATATTTCCATTTGCTCTTTTTTTTACTATGCAAATATATTGATATTCTTTAAAAATCAAAATTTATTATATAATTTTTCAAAATCTAAAATAAGGCACATAACAGGCAAAACAGTGCAATTAAAAACTGAAACCTTGCACTATATCAAACCTACTATCACTCTAATAATACTGAGGGGTATTAAATATTTCAAAACAATACATACGTTCAATAATTATGTCTGAATTATATCAATCTTTTTTAAAAAACAATGCCCCGTCTTATTTTTTTGTTTTATTTTTGAGCATAAAAAGGTAAATATTTACATAAGAAAACAACACATACCGATGGCTGACAATAAGAATATGGAGGAACAAAACACCCTCAACAACCCAAATGATAAGTTTTTCAAAAAACTCTTTGGCTTAGTCATAGTCGTACAGGATTATATGACGAACCTATTTCCAAAGCATTTAGCGGCAAAATTAGACCTCAATTCTCTTGAGCTGGACAATACAACTTACATTACAGCCGATTTGGAAGAATATCATTCCGATATTGTTTGGCGATGCCGCTTATTAGGTAAAAAGCAATACGTGAATATATGCTTCATTTTTGAGCATAAAAGTTACGTTCCCGATTATCCCCATATTCAAATTGGTGATTATAAACAAGGGGCATATAATAAGCAATTAGCAAGTGGACAGCCTTTAACAGTTGTTGTACCTATTCTTATCTATCATGGAAAAAGGAAATGGAACAAGAAACCATTTGCCCGTTATTTTGGAGAAATAGACGAAGCATTTCAGCAATTTATTGACCCTTATGAATTTTATTTGACTAATTTAGCCGACTATTCAGATAGTATGATTGCGGCTTTTAGCAATATTTTTTTAATGAAAGGTTTTCTTGCATTAAAGCATTATACCGAAAAAATGTATATAAAAAATCGGTTTGCAGAATTGCTACTATCTGGTCTTGAAAATAATAAATCGAAAGAAGCTATTGATTTTATTCGCGCTTTATACGTATATTTGTCTCACATCTCTGGTGGTATTACAGGAAAAGAGATTACTTCTCAAATAGAGCAAATTAATGACCATTTAAAAAAGAAAGCCATGTATAATTTTATTGATGATTTACTCGAGCAAGGTGAAAAGATAGGTATCGAAAAAGGTATCGAAAAGGGTATAGTCGAAGGTATTGAAAAAGGCAAAAAAATTGCTATATTTGAAGCACATTTAAGAGGTGGTAATGTTGAATTGCTTTCCAATCTGTTTGCTTTGACACCGACAGCGATACTACACATTATTGAAGAAGTGAAACTGCAAGTACAATCTAAAAGTAAAAAATAACCTTTATTTCATATAAAAAAGCCCTTTTGCCCATACGAGGGCACTGAAAAAGTCCTAAATTTTAAAATTGTAAACTGCAAGCGAAAATATTATTTTAAATATTTTATAATATAAAAATAATATTTCTTATTACCCTAAATATTTTGTCTATTCAG
>JAYVKQ010000548.1:0-3239 GCA_043768285.1 Saprospiraceae bacterium
ATCCATTGTGGCATACCATATACCACCACTTGACCACGGCGCGGCGAGGCATTCAAGCGTTTCAAAAAGCCACTCACAAAGGCTTCGTTCCACGATGGAATAATAAAAACGGTGGTTCTGCCTGACCTATCTATATAAGGATCCACATTGAAATTCGTTTCGTCATCAATACGCCAATCTTCAAATTTGGACGCACTCAACGCTTTTTCTGCTTCATCGAAGAAGGCAAAACGCGCTATTTCATTTTCCTTACTCCGCGCTGCTACAACAACTTGTGCATCAGGATGATAACTCTTGATATGCTGCACAATATTGAAGCAATGCGTTTTCAAACTCGGCTTTACTTGTATGAAATTCGGATTTGCGCCCTCAATATCGCCCGTTGGGAAATATGGCGAAATAACAGGGATATTGTTACGCGATGAATAGGCAATGGCTGGTGGTATATCGTTGCGCTCAATGGGACCCAATATAGCATTTGCTTTACTGACTTCATAACGACCCGCCGTAGCATTGAAATCGGTTCTTGAATCCACGACATTAACGGTCAAATTCATCGGCTGTTTTGATAGCGAATCCAAAGCCATTTTTACGCCAGCGTAAAAATCTAAGGCGAATTGCGACTTAGGTGGATTTTTACCATCCACATATTTATCCGAATCGAAAGGCAACAGAACGGCTAAAGTCAATGCTTCGGGCGTAAATGTTGTGCCTGTGTTACCTCCTGTATTAGGATTGCCACTGTTTGGATTAGTATTGACCACCGGCGGCTGCCCCGAACTCGTGACAGGCGGCTTGGCATTAGGGTCGGTGCGCCAACGAATGGTATCCACCAATACTTTTCCAGTATTTGGAACATTGGCTGTTTTATCGTCTTTAGGCGTATTCTTTTTCGGAACTTTTGACGTTTCTGCCTTGCGGAAAAGGTCGCACGAAATGGTAGTAGTTGATAACATGAGAAGAAAAATGCCCCCCCTCAGTATGCTGTTTGTAAAATTCATACGTGATGTTTTTTTCATAATATTTTCCATTTTAAATAGTGGTTAATCATAGCAAGAACAAAACTAAGCAAAATACATATACTGAAAAGGAGTTTGTATTATTTTTCTTTAAAAAATGTAAAATATTTACAAAGTAAGCCTTAGTTCTACATTGGCACTCTATTAAAACCAAGGTTTGTTTTTCACGCTTGGTAGGATAGATGGCTGTTTTTGATTTTGTTTTTATAAATACATAAAAATTAAAAACCTCATAAGCGTGTATGCCTATGAGGTTTTCAAAACCCAAATCAATCATATAATTAAATTCAATTTTCTATATTTTAGTTCTGTGCCGTAGCCATACCTTTGTACCTTTTATATAGGTAATAGCGTAAGCCAGAGTTCAACATTTGGTCATCGAAATAGAAGTTTTTAGTGCCTTTTTTAACCAAATCATCACAGATTGTCTTTAATATAGCGGCACCTACGAGCATTTCTAAATCATTGAAAATTGATTTTGCATCAGCCATACGTGCTTTCCCTTTCCAAGTGAGTGGGCTGTTGTCTTTAGCGCGATTGTCTTTAAAAAACTCCTCTTTATCTTTGCTATCAATCAACGTATTGTAATAGTCATTTACATACACAGGGAAAAAGTTGTTTAAACGCTTGTCGCCAAAACTTTCTGCCTTGAACCATGTCATCATCGTAAAAGCAGTACCTCCACCACAAACCACATTGGTAGGGTTTGTACCAAACTGCATTTGGCTCAAGTGTTTTTCGGTAAAACGCTGACTTGCCAATTGTGCCACCTTAGCGCGGTCATACGGATTTGTCATGACCCAATTATTTTTTTGTACGGCTTCTTTTACAAAATTAGTGATAGTATTGATAGAGCCATCTGTTGCGAAAGAAGCTACTGATTGACCCGCTTTTTTATCGCAAAAGCCACCTGTGATATTACCTGAACCAATATCAAAAACGTGTACTTGTTGGTATGGGTATTCTTCATCTACTACGAGGTGGTTCACTTTATCTTCGCCTTCTTCTTTTTCACTCAATTCCAATAAAGTCAAACCCGTTTGGCGTTTTACTTTATCTTTAAGATAGTGTAAAAGGCTATCTCTGCCATTTTCTAACAATTTCGCTTTCAATCCGCTACTCATTATCAAGGTGATGCGGCTATCTGGCACGTTATAGGGGTCATTTCTGAACACATTCACGTAGCGCACAACTCTATCCACGGTGCAATCAATATCTGCTTTAGATTTTGCTTTTGCAGGGTTGGTATTCATAGGCATCAAGTCTTTCGACATCGTAATAAAAGATGTTTTCCCATTGTCGGCTTCTTCAAAACGGACGATGGTGGGTTTCATACCGCGTGAGCCAATTTCTAAACCTGCATAGATATTCGATGATGCGGCAAACTCTGGACAAGTGTTTTGTGCATAAGTGTTGAAAGTAATGATAAGTAGTGCTACAATTGAAAATAAGATTCTCATACTTTTTCAGTTTTATTTTTAAATCGGTTATAAATTGTAAATTCTGTA
The DNA here is from genome assembly GCA_043768285.1 of Saprospiraceae bacterium. GTDB lineage: Bacteria > Bacteroidota > Bacteroidia > Chitinophagales > Saprospiraceae > JAAFJT01. The sequence goes on from JAYVKQ010000548.1 coordinate 2,528, forward strand.
TTCCCTGTTTCAAGGAACATACCAAGTCAAGAGTTTTTTAATAAAGTAATCGAATTACATCGGCAATTTTTACAAAATACATAGGTATAGGTAGGGTTTTTATTCTAATAAAAAAGAATATGATGCTTTGATGGATGCTTTTATGCAAAATACTGAGTACACTATTCAAAAAGTTCAGCGAAATTATTCCGTACAGACGTTGCAGTGCAACGTCTGTACGGAATGTATCAAAAGACGCGAACTAAGACGTTGCAGTGCAACGTCTCTACGGAATAATTTCGTTGAACTTTTTGAATAGTGTACTCAGGGGGGGATATAGGTTTCGTAAAGTTTTACTTAATCCTATTTTGGTACTTTAAAAATTTCAAGGTAGAGTTATGCTACACCATGAATTTTATTAAAAAAAATAATTTTAAAATAAAAAACAATCTAATATTTTGATAATCAATAAATTATGAAAATAAACAATATAAACGTAAAAAGACAAGCGACATATAAATAAAAAAAAACATGGTTTTTTTTTATTAATTATTATCATTTATAATATTTGGCACAGTCTTTGGTTCTATTTATACGTGTGTAAGTTTTGGTTAAAGAATTGTAAAATTCGTTTCGTTACCCGTGAAGTGCCTTCACGGGTTTTTTTATGCCTAAAATTGAATGAAAAAATTTCAGATTTCAGAAGTCATTGCGAGGCACGAAGCAATCAAAA
>JAYVKQ010000549.1:0-5655 GCA_043768285.1 Saprospiraceae bacterium
GTCCATACTTATTTGATTGCGTTCTTTTTCAGTTTTACTTTGTCTCATTTGACAAAGGTATATTTTTACCCTTTTTTTTCCAAATAAGGAATTGCTGAAGGCTACTCAAGAAAAAAAATAATTAATTGATTATCAATTAGTTATATCGCAATCAGTTCTTACTTAATAATATTTTCAAAACACCCTATATCGGGCTTCTGAATATCGCGCAATTTATCTTCCAAATCCTTCGGAATACTCGGTACCAACAAGGCTTTTGAATCGGCAACGGAGAGCGAATCCAATTTATAATTATCGCCGCTTGGGTTTTTAAATACCTTCGCTTTACTATCAGCATTGAGACAATTCACGCATTTTTTTGTTAAAAAATCAGGCATATTGTCCGCTTTTAATAAATCTTTGACGCGCACAACGCAGTTGCTGAAATTGACATTGAAGTCAGTTGTAATGTCCTTAGTAGCATCAAATAACTCGACCTCATCATCTTTTGAGCCATAAAATATGCAATTTGTTGCCGACATACTGAGGGGGTAAGCTAAGGCGCGAGTACAGCTTGTCGCAGAACGCTCATAACATTTAATATTATTGGCACTCAAAGCAGGATTGCGTGAGCCGTAACTTGCCATTGTGCAATATGAGAAATTGTAATTACCGCCAAATTCTACTTGTACCGCGTTGCCGCCATTATTATAAAACAAGCAATTAGTTGCCGTCACTTGTGCGTGCGACACGACCAAACCACTACCCGCCGTGTTATACATTTGCGTATTTCTCAAAGTCAAAGACGCGGCTGAATCTACCCGCACGCCGACGCGAGAGTTACGAATTGTTGTATAATTCAGCACATTACCTGTACTTCTGCTGCCAATGATAATACCCGCCCATTGGTCATATTCTTCTTTAAATTCTTTTTCCAAACGGTCTCCTTGTATGATAACGGGCTTTTCGAGCGTTCCTAATGCCTCGATTTTAGCATCGGGCAATATGAAAATGATACCATCGCGGTAGGCTGATGTATCTGGCAAATAGGATATGCCGCCATGCACATGAATACGTGCGCCCGCAGGAATGCGCAATATGCAAGAATCTACGAACAGCACACCATATATAACGTAGGGCTTGGGGTCGTTCCATTCGATAACACGGTTGGGGTCGCCGCCGCTGAGCCTTGTAAATCCGCCTTTCCCGAAGCGGCTCGGTATATAGTTGGCATTTTGTCCCCACGCTTCCAAAACGACTTTTTGCGTGTTGCCATTGGTCTCAAATACCAAATCTTGACCCGCTACGAAGGGGCTAATACTGAGGGGGGCATTCGGATTGACCGTTACTTCGGCAAAAACATAAATACTATCTTTCGCGGCAATCTCAACGTTTTCAAAACTTTTAGCAGATACACCATCAATATTCAAATTGAAAGTCACGCCTGTTTTATTATTCAACGTGATTTTTGCAATACGAATGGGTTGCTCATTGCGGTTAAATACCTTCAAAATGCGGGTTGCAGAACCGATTTGTGTGAAAACGGTGTCAAAACGCAGTGTATCTACCGAAAAAGCCAATTTTGCCGCGCTATCGGTGATGTAATTTTCCTCTTTGCGGCAAGACAATTGCAGCAAAATATAGGACGCGGCAAGTATAAATAAAATAAACCTATAAGGGTTTGAAAGCCTTATAGGTTTAGTCATAATATGTGAAAAAAGATGTGTCATGTAAAACAATTATTTCTGAGCATTTAATATGTCCAAAACCTCTGTGGTAATGTCTAAACTCGGATTGACGTACCAAAATTGGCTGCCTACGTTGTCTGAATAACTGATAACGTAATCATATCCTTTTTGTTTTTGCACTTGTGCCAAAACGTCTTTGATGCGCTTGCGCAACTCATCATTGAACTTAGTGGCTTCGTCTGCCAATTCTTTAGCTTTGCGGTCACGCTCACCCGCTAAGGATTGTTGCTGTGCACCGAGATTTTGTTCTTCTTGTTGCAATTGGGCGGGTGGCGTATTGCCCTGTTGCGCTTTTTGCTGCAAGGCGGCAACACGACTCTGAAATTCTCTGGCTTTTGATTCCATGGCACTTTCTGCACTGCGTTGGCGTTGCATCAAAGCTTCATTTTTTTGTTTGAACCATGTATAACGCTCTTGCAAAGAATCTAAGTTTACATATACCACTTTTGAGCCAGCCATTGCCAAAACCTGTGCTTGGGCTACCGAATCCTTAGCGGCACTCCCCGATACTGAGGGGTTCGAACCCGAAGGTTTGTTACAAGCTACTAACGATAAAATAAGGGAAAAGGATAAAAATAAAGCTATTTTTTTCATCTAAGATAATTTAAAAAATTGATTTTCAATAATTTGTAAAAAGTGGTCAAAAGTACAGTATTTTCATAAAAGTAAGAAAAAATTTAGTGTAGAAAACGGATACCGCTATTTTTAAGCCTAAAATAGAATATCACCGTTTTTGAAAACGTCCGTTACCATATTTTGTTATACATAAGGTGCAACCAATACATTTTTATTTTACATTTGAGCCTTAAACCAGTTATCAAATACTTATGAAAAAAATTGCCATTTTTACTTCGGGCGGCGACTCGCCTGGCATGAACGCCAATGTACGCGCTGTAGTGCGCACGGCTTTGCATTTTGGATACGGTGCTGTCGGTATTCGCAACGGATACGAGGGTATGATTGACGGCGATATGTATGATATGGACGCGCGTGATGTCTCCAATATCATCCAACTCGGCGGCACAATCTTAGGAACTGCCCGTTCTGAACGCTTTATGACCAAAGAAGGTCGTGTAGCCGCTTATAACAATTTGAAAAAATTTCAGATTGACAGTATCGTTGCCTGTGGGGGCAATGGTACTTTCACGGGGGCAAAGGTTTTTATGGAAGAGTTTCCAGACATATCCATAGTGGGTACACCGGGTACAATCGATAATGATTTGTATGGCACAGATTATACGATTGGCTACGATACGGCGGTCAATACTGCCATGAATGCTATTGACAATATTAAAGACACCGCTAATGCCCACGGACGGGTTTTTTTCGTGGAAGTGATGGGGCGTGATGCGGGTTTTATTGCCCTGCGTAGTGCGATAGCATCGGGTGCGGAAGCCGTTTTAGTACCTGAAACATTTACAGACCTCAACGCTTTGGTGAATATGTTGAATACCAATTATGAAAATAGAAAACGTGCCAGTGTGGTGGTGGTTGCAGAAGGCGATGATGCAGGTGGTGCATTTGAAATTTTACAACAAATCAAGCCAAGATTGCTTTCAAAAGATATTCGTGTCACCGTTTTGGGGCATATACAACGTGGTGGCAGACCGACATCACTTGACCGTGTGCTGGCAAGCCGCTTGGGTTTAGAGGCTGTTAAGGCATTGCACGAGGGAAAAAAAGGTGTAATGGTAGGTCAAATTGGTGGCGATATTGTTTATACCCCTTTTGAAGTTGCCATAAAACACCATCAAAGCATTAATCAAACTTTGTTGGAAATAGTTGAGATTTTATCATAATCATCCTATCACCCTATGCTTTTAGTCGTTGATGTAGGCAATACAGATATTGTGTTCGGTATCTGGCAAAAAAATAGTTGGACACATACCTTTCGGACGCGCTCACTTGCCGATGAGCCTTTGGCGTATTACGAAGATAATATTTGTCTTCAATTTTTAGAAGCCAATATTTCAGCAACTGATATCGAGGTATCTGTTTTGAGTAGTGTTGTACCTGATTTAACGCTTACCATCCAAACGGTGCTATCGAAAATAATAGGTAAAAACCCTATTCTTGTGAAGCCTGATGTGTATCCCCCTCTTTCAGTCAATATCAATAATGCTCAAGAATTGGGTTCCGACCTCTACGCCAATGCCGTTGCTGCATTTGTGAAATACAAGCGCAACGCCGTTATTGTAGATTTTGGCACCGCTTTGACCTTTACAACTGTTTCTGCCAAAGGGGAAGTATTGGGCGTAGCTATTGCGCCTGGCTTAAAAACGGCTGTAAAAGCCCTTTTTTCAAATACGGCGCAATTGCCTGAAGTGCCTTTGCAATTACCAGAATCGGCGATTGGTAAAAACACAACCCACGCCATCCAAGCGGGTATTTTATTGGGATACGAAAGTTTGGTAAGGGGTATGATTACACGCATCCGCAAAGAGTTGGATGGGGATTGTATTGCCTTAGCAACAGGTGGCCTGTCCTCCATTATCAGCACTTTGGACGGCGAGTTTGTAGAAATAAATCGTGAATTGACGCTCGATGGTTTGCGCTATATTGGTGAATATCACCTTAAAAACGATATAAAAAAATGATTAACAACGCTATACAACGCCCACACGCGGAAGATATATACCAAACAGAAATCAATTTTTTAATAGAAAATGATGATAAGCCGCGCCCAACCAATTGGCAAATGTCCCCGTGGGCAGTCGTCACATATTTATTAGGCGGCAAAATAAACGGTTTTGAGATTGAGCAAAAATATTACGGTAATCGCCGATTGATGGAAATTGCCGTTGCGACTTTGGCAACTGATCGCGCTCTATTGCTTATGGGCGTACCGGGCACAGCAAAAACGTGGGTTTCGGAACATTTGGCGGCGGCTATATCAGGCAACTCAACGCTGTTGGTTCAAGGTACGGCGGGTATGAACGAGGAACAAATCCGTTATGGTTGGAATTATGCTCGGCTACTTTCGGAAGGACCAAGCCTCAACGCGCTTGTATCATCACCCGTTATGAAAGCGATGGATGAAGGCAAAATAGCACGAATTGAAGAACTGACCCGTATCCCAAGCGATGTGCAAGATACTTTGATTACCCTTTTATCAGAAAAAACGTTGCCTATACCAGAACTGAATACCGAGATGGCAGCTAAGAAAGGTTTTAATATCATTGCTACTGCCAACGATAGGGATAAGGGCGTGAATGACTTGTCGTCAGCTTTGCGCCGTCGTTTCAATACCGTTGTGCTGCCCTTGCCTTCCAGTTTTGAAGAAGAAGTAAAAATAGTACAAAATCGGGTAGAAAAAATGGGGAAAATGCTTGATTTGCCTTCAAAAGCCGCGCCCATTGATGAAATAAAACGCTTGATTACCATATTCAGAGAACTGCGCAATGGCGTGACCGAAGATGGAAAAACCAAGCTCAAATCGCCTACAGCTACGCTAAGTACTGCCGAAGCCATATCGGTTATAAACAATGGTCAGACCCTCGCCGTACATTTTGGCAATGGCACTATCAACGCAGACGACCTCGCCGCCAGTATGACAGGCGCAATTGTGAAAGACCCCGTACAGGATAAAACTGTTTGGCTCGAATATTTGGAAACAGTGATGAAAGATAGAAAGGAATGGAGTGACCTTTATAAGGCGTGTCGAGAGACTGTTTAAAATCTTTGTTTTTCGCGTTACAGTTTAAATGTAAATTAGTTAAAATGTACCGTCGAATAAATGTCGTGCGCAATAGAGTATGATACTAAACAAGCGCAATAAAGTTTGCGAAAAACCCGAAGGGTTTGAATGTGAATAACCCTCGATGCAATTGGGGTAGTGTGCAGGCACACTTGCTACAAACCCGAAGGGTTTGAATGTAATAATAATCCAAAGGACGTTAGAATTCAAACTCTTCAGGTTTGTAGCAAA
>JAYVKQ010000550.1:0-8063 GCA_043768285.1 Saprospiraceae bacterium
AGGCGGCGTCCTCGCGATCGCCGGGGGTCGCCTGCCCCCGGTCGAACTGGGCATTGCGCTATCGGTCCTCGTCCTCGGCGCGATGATCGCCGGCGCGGTGCCTATTATTTAAGAGTAACTACTTATATTACCTTATTGTAAAAAATCTAAAAGTGGCGGACTCAAATGGTTGTATTGTTAAATTGTTATATGTAAAGAGCAATACAACAATTTAACAATACAACCATTGAAATTATTTTATTATAACCAAATACAAAAATACAAACGGGATAGCAAAAATAAACGCATCAAATCTATCCAAAAAACCACCATGCCCGGGCATAAAACTGCCTGAATCTTTCACCCCAACGCTGCGTTTGAGCATACTCTCCACCAAGTCGCCGATAGTGCCAAAAATGGCAACAATGCCACCTACTACTGCCCAATCGCGCAAAGGTAGTTCTTTAAAGAAAAAACTAATAACTATTCCTGTCAATATACACATCACTGCGCCCCCTATTGTCCCTTCCCACGTTTTCTTAGGCGAAATGCGCGGCAACAAAGGCGTTTTGCCAATGCGCGAACCGATAAGGTAGGCGAATGTGTCGTTTGCCCAAGTTAGAAAGAGAATACCTGCTACTATATATGGTGTATATTCTCCTATTGCATGAAATGTATCAAAACTAAAATTTCCATTAAATTCCCGAGTCAAAAAGTGAAATAATTGGAATGGTAGGATGGTATAAATTATTCCCAAAATAGATATGCCTACATTTTGAAATGGTTTTTCGCTTTTAGAAAAAAGTTCCACTATCATTAATATGAAAGGAAATAGTATAAATGAAGTGAATACTGATTTTATACCCGTACCTAACCAAAACATAAAATATGAATTATCCAAACCCCAACCTAAAGTTCTATTCAAATTCCATGAACCAACTCCTATCCAAATCATTTTTACTATATAAATACTTATCCATAATGTAAAACCTCCTAATAACGTAATTATTTTAGTAGTTAAAGATTTCGCAATTGTCAATTTCAAAAACTCCCACAAACACCCCATCGAAATAATAAAAAACAATAGAAAAAACGAAGTTTCATTCCAAAACAATCCCGTCAGCATCACGGCAGCAAACACAGTTGCAGTTAAGGCTCTTTGTTGAAAAGTGGTCATATCGTAATGGTCAATTTAAAATGGACAATGGTTAATATGCGACCCGTGCCACTGCTTCGAGTCTGGGTGTTACACACAAGTCACATTTTGAAACTATACATACGAGCGTTAATTGGTAATAATAACTTTCCAAAAGTTTCGAACTTTTGGAAAGTTTTGCACGATTAAATATTACTAATCAACGCTCGCATCTAACGTTTCAAGGAGAAATGGCAAAAGTGGCACTGTTATAAACATTTCGACCCTATCGGGTCATAACGACTTGTACAAATCTAATGACCCGATAGGGTCAAAATGTTTATAACAGTGTCATTACTTCGCTTTTTCGATAGTCACGTAGTGACATAATGTATCTGAAAGATGTGTGTAATGCACAGGCTTCGAGCGGTGGCACGGCTTTAACGCACCAAAAATACTGAGGGGGTAAGTGCAACGGAACGGTGTTTCGTTGAGGGTGACGACCACAACGGAACACCGTTCTGTTGCACTTGAACCTCAATATCGGCATAAAAGTAGCGTTCACCCAAGCATAATTCAAACATTTAATACTTCTTTTATAATATTTTTAAGGATAAATATTTTATTCCATAAAAAAGCATGAAATTTGGGGCAAAATTAGAAATGCTTTCCCCCCTGCCCTCTGGGGGTTAGGGGGAAAAACCAAAGACCAAGAAAGACAACGTTGTAATTTTACAATCGGATTTATTTAAAAAAACGGATGTCACAAAAAGCAGATATAGTAACCGTAAAGCAAAATGCCCCGATTGACGCGCATAGCCAAATGATAGCCTTGCTTGACCAAAGCACGGCGTATGAGCAAGAGAATAATTTGAAAAATGCGCTCGAATCTGTGAACAAGGCGTGGGATTTGTTTCAACAGTCTCGGTCTGAGCATGATGCCCTCAAAGCACAATTGCTCTTTCAATTGTCACATCTGCACCTCAAACGGCAGGAGTATGATAAACTTACCGAATACAGCGAGCCCCTTTTAGAACTTAGCCGCAAGCTCAACGATGGCGAAAAGGAGGTATCCGCGCTCACCAATTTGGCGATTAGCAAAGGCGTTCAGTCTGATTATAAGGCAGCCATGCCCATTTTTGTTGATGCTTTGGAAAAAAGTAAACAAATGGGATTGCGTAACAATGAAGCCAATTGCATCATCAATATCGGTAATATATATGCTAATTTATTCAATTTTGAAGAGGCTTTAGATAGATATAAAACGGTTTTGACAGACTACAATGATGTCATCACCGATGATACCCGCATCATTATTAGCTTGAATACAGGCAATTTGTACTATGCTATTGACGACTATCAACGCTCGTACAATTATTTCAAACAAGCCCTCGATGCTGCCCTTGCCCTTGACAAAATAGGCTTGGCAACCCGTACCTACGTGCTATTGAGTAGAACCTACTTAGAATTAAATAATTTGTCAGAAGCCGTCATCTGTACTCAAAAAGCGGCGAGTATGATGGATGATGTAAAACGCCCCAATTGGCGACCTATTAATTTTTTAAACCTCGCCCAAATTGATTTTTTGAACTCAAATACTGAGGGGGGGTATCAAAGGGCATTAAAAGGCATCGTAACGGCAAGGCTTCTGAAAGATGATGTGTCAGAGCTGCGCGGTTTCAAATTGCTGTCTGATATTTTTAAAAAAGAAAAAAAGTATAAATTGGCGTTGCGCAGTCAAATGATATATTCCCAAAAACAGCAAGATTATTTGAATAAGCAACGCGATATGCACTTTTTGGATTTTGAAATTCGCTATGCTCTCCGCGAAAAAGAACGCCGTATTGAAGCCTTAACGAAGGAAAATCGCTATCAAGCCATACTATTGGAGCGCAATAGTCAAATTGAAAAACAAAACGAGCAATTGCGTCAAGCCAATGAAGAATTACAACAATTTGCGTTTATTACTTCCCACGATTTAAAGGAACCGCTCAGAATGATTGGCAGTTTTACGCAAATTATTGAAAAACAATACGCCGACAAATTGGGAGAAGACTCCAAATCGCACTTCAATTATATCAGCGAAGGCGTATCGAGGATGCACGGATTGCTCGATGCACTTTTGCAATACGCAACCATTGGTAAAGTAGATATTGAATTTGAACCCGTAGAAATAGCCGACGTGGTACGCAAAGCCAGAGCCAATTTGCAATTAAAGATAGAAGAAACGGATACCAACGTACTTTGCGGCGAAATGCCTATTGTGAAAGGTGTTCCGTCGTTTTTGGTGCAATTATTTCAGAATTTGATAAGTAACGCGATTAAATTTCGCAATGATGATAGCCGTCCAATCATTTTAATCAATGCTGAAGAACGAAAAAACGATTGGCTTTTCAGCGTTGAAGACAATGGTATAGGCATTGCCCAAGAACATCAAGAGCGTATTTTTATCATTTTTCAGCGTTTGCATAAGCGGGCAAAATACGAGGGTACAGGTATCGGTTTGTCCATTTGTTTTAAAATAGTGTCGCAATTAGGCGGCAAAATTTGGGTTAATTCGGAATTGGGTAAAGGCTCTACTTTTTTCTTTACGATACCGAAATAAATTTGTTGAGAACGCGAATAACACGAATTTTGTAGGATTTACACGAATTTTTAAACTAATTGAAAAAATAATCGTGTAAAACGCATATTAAAATCAATTTAAAAATTATTACACGGAGTTAAAATATAAGGTATTCTGAATTTTACAACGGGATTTGTGCCGCCGTCACGTAGTGACGGCTGCACAATTCTTGTAATAAAATTAGGGATGATTTAAGCATAACTCTGTGTAATTTATATACTCTATTACTCAAATGTCTCAAAACGATAAAATATTACAAGTAACAAAAAAATGGGTTGAGGAATTTGTCCTCGGCTTAAACCTTTGTCCATTTGCGCGACATCCCTATCGGTCTGGCAAGGTGCGCTTTGTCGTTTTTGAAGGCGACGATACCGAGCATTTGACCGAGACCGTGGTGCGCGAAATTGCTTACTTAGATAAAACCCCCGCCTCCGTCTGCGAGACAACAATCGTTATTGTACGCGATATGCTCCAAGATTTTGAGGAATATCTCGATTATTTGGAGGTCGCTGAGTTTGTGCTCGAACAGATAGATATGGAAGGCGTTTTTCAAGTCGCTTCTTTCCATCCTGATTATCAATTTGATGGTACATTACCCAATGATGCTGAAAATTTTACGAACCGTTCGCCTTACCCGATGTTGCACATTCTGCGAGAAGACAGTGTAGAGCGCGCCATCGAAGCCTTCCCAGAGGTAGGGGATATACCCGCACAGAATATTAAAACCATGAATGAACTGGGCTCAGATAAGATAAAACGAATGTTACATGAACTTAAAAAAACGCCTAAATAGCCTCGTCGAATTGGGCAAGCAGCTTACACCCGCTAACGAACGCTTACAAATCGTTGTCAGAGAAACGGCACTCAATAATGGCTGGTTTACCGAAGATAATCAATGGCAAGCCATCGCCGAAATCCGCAAGCATTTTCTATCCAAATCTACCCTCGAAACGTGGGTAAATGGCTATATTTCGGATGAAAACCATGAGACAACACCCAAAACTGTTGCTTTGGTATTAGCGGGTAATATCCCCTTGGTGGGCTTTCACGACATATTGTGCGTCTATGTGGCAGGACACAAGTCTTTGATAAAAACCTCGGATAAAGACCCCTATCTCGTACCATTTATAGTCAAATCTTTAGAAATAATTGACCCCCAAAGTAAACCCTACTTTACTTTCACGGAGGGCGCGCTCAAGGGTTTTGATGCCGTGATAGCGACGGGTAGCAACAATTCTGCCCGTTATTTTGAAGCCTATTTTGGAAAATACCCGAATATTATTCGTAAAAATAGAAATGCCGTCGCAATACTGAGGGGGGGCGAAAAACGAAGCGATTTAATCCGTTTGGGTAAAGATATATTCACCTATTTTGGTTTGGGTTGTCGCAATGTATCGAAGCTATATGTGCCACGTGGTTACGATTTTGACCCTCTGTTACGCGCTTTGCATACCTTCAAAGACATTGTGATGCACGATAAATACAAAAATAATTTCGATTATCAATTTGCCTTAGTCATATTGAATAAGGTGGCATATAAATCCAATGGCTGTTCAATGATGATTGAAAATGAAGGTATTGCCTCGCCCATTGCGATGGTGTATTACGAGTATTATGATGATTTTACCACACTTTCGAGCAAAATACAAGAGAAAAAAGACGAGATACAATGCATTGTTTCCAACAGCGTTATAGAGGGATTGCCGTGTTTTAATTTTGGCGATGCCCAAAAACCGAGTATTTCGGACTATGCGGATGGGGTAGATGTGATGCGGTTTTTAACAGTTTCACTACCTTAATTAATGTATCTTTCTTAAAAAAATTTTATTTATCAAACTTTGGTCTTAATTTTGACCTTTCTTTCGTTAAAGAAGAAATTATTTTTCCCTTAAACTAATAAAGCAAACCATGAACAGATTTCTATTGGCAGTCCTTTGGCTCTGCCTTTCTCATTGGGCATACGCACAGCAAATTCCCCTGTTTACGCAATATCGTGAGGCGCAAGGTGTTTTGAACCCTGCATCTATCAACTACGATTTTTTTACAGACCGTCATAAAACCTCGTTTGGTATGACTTTTCGCCGTCAATGGACGGATATTACCAACGCACCAACCACTCAAATACTGAGGGGGGAGCATTTTATGACCAACCTCTCCAATGTAGGGCTTTTAGTAGGCGGTCATTTGATGAATGACCAAACGGGACCCACTGGCTTTACAGGTTTATACGGTCGTTTTTCCGCTGTTTTTTCAAGTGATTTGGAATATAGTGGCTTGAGTATTGGGCTTTCAGCAGGGGCGGTACAATATCGAGTGAAAACATCGGAGTTAAAATTACGTGACCCTAATGATTTTCGAGCAATGACCGATAGAATGCAGGTTTATCCCGATTTGAGCATGGGTGTTTTCTATTATCAGCGCATGGATGGACTTTTCGATGATGATTATTTCTATGCGGGTGTCTCAGTTCCACAAGTGATGGGCTTGGATTTGCAATTCCCGACGGATGGAGGTACGATAACGACAAAAAGGGTTCAACATTATTTTGCGAACGTAGGCTGGTATCATTTCACGGGAGAGTCCTCATTTATCGAGCCTTCTGCTTCTATAAAATACACACCCAATGCACCACTCAATATCGACATCAATGCGCGCTACCAAATGGGTTCCAATTTTTGGATTGGTGCAGGAACATCTCTTCATGGTAAAATTCACGCTGAAACTGGGGTTATCTTAGGCAAAGGCATGGGATTGAGCAACAACTTTAAAATAGGCTATGGATTTGATTATTCTTTTCAATCTTATGGTCCTTACGTAGGCACTACTCATGAGGTTAATTTGAGTTATTCATTTTAAAAAATATATTTTAAAACATGAGTTAAAGCAGAAAAAGCAATTAGAACAAATGTTCTAATTGCTTTTTTTGATACTTTTTATTGAAACTTGAAATATCAATTAGAGGTAGCTTTAAGCGCGCTCAAGGTCAAATAACCTATCATCATGAAGCCTGAAAGCACAAACGCTACGCCTAAAGTACCTAAATACTCTAAAGGGTTAGATAAAACATGAATTTGTTGCCTAATGAGGGCAAAAGGGTGATTGACGATATCCCAAGAATTCCACCTTTGAAAACGCCCCATATAAACCCCAAAGCCGCCTAACCAAATCGCCGAAATCATCAGAACCCAGACAAACCATTTTTGGAACATTTGTTCTAAATAATGCTGAACTTCAAAAAGCGAGCAATATCCCAACATCATACCCGTCCACGCAAAAGAGCTAAAAAGCATCACATCATACCAATGTGGCACCACTGGAGTCTCCTTTAAATGCAATAAATCCGTCACGAGATAAGGTGCATTCGGGAAAAACAAAAGCCACGTAGAAAGTAGGAAAGTAATCGAAAATACTGAGGGGTTAGCTTTTATCCTTGTAAAAAGGGTCAAAGTGAGCGCAATCCAGTAAGGCACCCATGCCAAAAATAAATTCCAAATCAGGAAGAAGCACGTACCATCCAAACCCCTATTCGCTTTAAAATCTTGAAAATTGGTAATGATGCTCCAATCAAAATCAATTCTAAATGTTCTATACAAAACAAGCATGATATTGAAAACAGTGCTCAAGCACATGATCATAAAAATGCGAAATTGACGCTCATCTCTGAAAAATAATTTAAGTGCTGCTAAGTTCATTTTAAAATTATTGTTTGGGTGAATTATATGAAAAATCGATTTTGTATTCGTTGAAAAACTCATAAATATTATAAAATAATTTAATTAAACAAATAGTAAGCCAGTAGTGTTTATTTCATTCTTTTATCTCAAATTAGGGTTTTCCCCTTGCAAATATTGTCTATTTACATGATCGGGATAAGTCCACGAAAGCCAAGTCAATCCTTTTCGTGCATTCCAAAAAGACTCTTTTTTCCTTTCCAATGCCGCCAAAAATGCTGTTTTATCTTTAATGGCATAACGAATGTCCTTTTCAACATTCATCAAAGTGCTATCTGAATTGGGTAAATGAGCGATAATTTTATCAATATTTTGATAGAGTATGTATGTATTTTTATCAGATACATCTCTGACCAAAAAATCAACATCTATAAACCCGCTTTTTACATTCGCTTGAAGATTATAATTAGTAATAAAATTATCCCAATTCACGAAGCAATTCAATAACATGACTGCATATAGCGCCCACACGCCCTGTGTTATAAAGTAAAAAAAAGAGCGTTTTTCTTTAATTTTTAAATATAAAATCCCCAAACCTATTAAAACAAGGCTTAAAAAAATGAAGACACCAACGCGCTTATATGCCAAACCA
>JAYVKQ010000551.1:0-4878 GCA_043768285.1 Saprospiraceae bacterium
GGCAAATATGCTACCATCATTTATCCAGAACCCAATGCTAATGAACGCTCTTTCGGCAGCGTGGCACATAGATTACCTGCCAACTATAAAGGCAAACAAATTCGGTTAGAAGGTTATATGAAAATTGAAAATGTCACCGAAGGTAACGCAGGACTTCTATTGCGCATTGATGGCAAAGGTGGCAACGTACTCGAATTTAACAATATGGACAAGGAAGCCATAAAGGGTACGCACGATTGGAAAAAATATACCATCACCTTACCTTTTCACGAAGATGCTCAATCGGTATTTGTAGCAGGTATTCTATCTGGCAAAGGCAAAGCGTGGTTCGATAAGTTTGACGTATATATTGACAATCAAAATATCCAAGAACTCAAGCCCGTTGAAAGACCGCTATTAAAAGCCGAATTGGATACCGAATTTGATAAAGGTACAACTATTAAAGTGGACAATTTATCAGCAATTCAGACCGAAAACTTGTTTAAATTGGGTAAAATATGGGGTTTTGTGAAATACTATCACCCCGACATCGCCAAAGGTAATCTGAATTGGGATAACGAATTGTTTAGAGTTATACCAAGTGTTTTAAATGCCACATCTGGAGAACAAGCGGAAGCGGCAATTGCTACGTGGTTGCGAAAAACAGATATGTCTAACCTTTCAGAAAAAAAGACATCATCAGATAAAGACATAAAACTGAAAGTAAGAACTGAATGGTTTAAAGAAAAATCTATACTCAAAGCAGATTTGAGTAAGATGCTGACGGCAATTGAAAATAGCGAAAAACCCAATAGTCATTTCTATATAGATTTTATGCCAAACGTTGGTAATCCAGTTTTTAGAAATGAGAATACGTATAATAATTTACAATTCGATGATGATGGCGTGAAGCTCTTGACCTTGTTTCGGTATTGGAATATGATTGAATATTTCTTTCCCAATCGCCATTTGATGGACGAGAATTGGGACAATGTACTCAAAACATATATCCCCCAAATGATAGCTGCCGATACTGAATTACCCTATATGTTGAACCTATTGGAGATAATAGGCAAAATACAAGATACACACGCCAATATTTGGTCAAATCCCAAAGCCTTGATAGCGTTTTGGGGTGTAAATATTGCGCCTATAGAGGTCAAAATGATTGAAAAAAAAGTGGTGGTTACAAAGGTTAGTAGCGATAATGTAACTATTAAAGTAGGTGATATAGTGACAGCAATTGATGGTCAGAATATAGCGACTTTGATAGAAGCGAAAGCCCAATATTGCCCCGCGTCCAATCGCTCAACACAGATTAGAGATGTGATGCGCAAATTGTTGAGAACCAATAATACGAGTGTCAATATAACCATCGAAGGCAAAGGCGTACAAAATATCGGCTGCGAAGCCTACGGTAAATTTCTGAAAGATGAAACACCTTCGCATAAAATCTTAGCAGATAATATCGGCTATATCTATCCCGCCACCTTAAAAAAAGGTGAAATAGATGAGATAATGACAAAATTTGAGAAAACAAAGGGTTTAGTCGTTGATTTGCGGTGCTATCCATCTGATTTTATAGTCTTCACTTTGGGGCAATATTTGATGCCACAACCAACAGATTTTGTAAAATTCACAACTACAAACCTCGAACAGCCTGGCACATTTACCTATACCAAACAACTAAAAGTAGGCACAACAGCCAACCGTCCTTATAAAGGGAAAATAGCGATTTTGATAAACGAAACAACCCAAAGCCAAGCAGAATACACAACGATGGCATTACGTGTTGCGCCCACTGCGGTTGTCATTGGCAGCACTACGGCAGGTGCAGATGGTAATGTTTCATCAATCGTGCTACCTGGTAACGTGCGGACAATGATTTCAGGTATTGGCATCTATTATCCCGATGGCAAAGAGACACAGCGTATCGGTATTATGCCAGATATTGAGATGCACCCAACGATACAGGGCATCAAAACGGGAACGGATGAGTTGTTGAATAAAGCTATTGAGGTTGTTAATAAGTAGAAACATTTTATTGAAAAATACTGAGGGGGTGCTGTCCATTAAGGCAGCACCCCCTCAGTATTTCTCCTTAAAAATCCATCCGCAACCGCAAATTTATCCTTCTCGAAGACAAATAATTCGGTATAGCGAATTGCGTATTATAGATGGTGCGCACCCACGTTTTGCTGGCTTCGTTAGCAACTTTCATGAGGTTGAAAACTTCTAAACTCATCCAAGTATTGCGTGAAAAACGGAGGAAATGGTTGGGTTTGCGCCCTTGCCAATCTCTATCCCATAGTTGGAATGAGAAGCCTAAGTCCACGCGGTGATAGGGTTTTAAACGATACGTATTGCGGTATTCGATATTATTGCCCGGAAAACCATAGGGCAAACCCGTGCCAATGGTCGTATTCAAGTGCATTTTAAAGTTTTTATTGCGCGGCAAATAGTCTTGAAAAAAGACGGCTAAGGTCAGCAATTGGTCAGTGGGGCGTGGCACGTCTGCAACAACCGTTCCTTTGGGGTCGCCAATGGCGCGTCTTTTATGCTCTACATTATCCACACTCTCCCGCGCTTTGAGGAACGAGAGGTTAATCCACGATTCTGCGCCCGGCACAAATTCGCCATTTACGCGCATATCCCAACCCATGACGTAACCTGTTGCGTTGTTCGTACCTGCATAGCGAATACGCACATTGTCCACGTCAAAAGTGATAATGTCCCACAATTTTTTATAATATAACTCCGTGATAAAACGGAAAGGAATTTTGCGCAATTTGCCGCCAATATTGAAGTCATAGGTCAAGCCGCCTACGACTTGTGCCGATTTTTGCGCCAATGTAGTCGGGTCCACTACGCCAATCGGCGAGCGCAATTCTCTATAAAATGGCGGCTGATAATATAAGCCACCCGATAGGCGAAACGCTATGTCTTTTTCCCAGTTCAAGGGTTTATAGGCTAATTGCAAACGGGGCGTGAAAAAGGTTTCTTTGTTCAAATCCCAATGCGCTGCCCGTATGCCCAAAGTGGCTTGAAACTCACCCACACTATCTTTTCGCCATGTATAAGTATCTTGAAAATAAGCCATTACGCGATTTGACATTAAATCATTGCGCGTTTTATAGACCGTTTTGACCAATAGTTTTGAGGTATCAAAAGGCAATGAATAGAGGGCGGAATCCAAGCGTTCCCACTCGTTTATATTGTCCGTTATTTCCTCGCGTTGGTATTTGGCACTCCATTGAAAAAAGTGGGTTGCCGTGAGATTAGGGTTAATCGTTGGCACTTCCCATTCGTAGCCGCCTTTGTGTTCTAAGTTGGTGACGGCAGCAAAAAGATTGTTGCGCACATATTGGTGCTGCGTCCCCGTGCCGAGTGTGGAGACAATATCTCCTGCATTGTCTTTCGCCAAATTGGTTTCCACTTCGCCAATCAAATAATCGCCGATAATATCTATCCCCTCAGTCTCGCTGGTTTGGAAACGCGAGGCGAGGAATTTTAAGAAATAAGGGTTTTTCTTTCTATCTGGCAAATAGGTGAGCGACATACCGCCCATACCATTGATGAATTTATCGCGCTCTTGCCCCTCAAAGTCGGTACGTACACCAACCGTAAAATTGATAAGCCCCGTTGCCACGTTGCGGCTTTGGGGTGCAAAATTATAGGCACTGGAGTTGTAGTTGCCCATCAAAGCTAATTGCCAGCTTTTTGTAAAATCATAGGTCAAATAGGTCTGAATATCGGCAAAATTGGGTACATATTCGCCTTTTACATCTAAAGAACCTAAGAGATATTTGGTCGTTTTGTAACGTGCGCCTACTAAATAACGAAATTTGCGATACCCCACAGTATCCAAACCAATGCTGCCCTCCATATGCGCCGAACCGCCCAAAGCACTACCCGCTATCGAGTAACGCGCCGAATCGGGGCGTTTGTATTTTATATCCAGCACCGATGACATTTTATCGCCATATCGTGCTTCAAAACCGCCCGAAGAAAATTTTAAATCGCGCACCAAATCACCATTCGCAAAGGTCAAACCCTCCTGTTGTCCTGCCCGAATGAGTTGTGGGCGATATATCTCAAAATCATTGACATAGACCAAATTTTCGTCATAATTGCCCCCGCGCACTTGATATTGTGAGGTTAATTCACCACCCGAACCCGAATTAGTACCCAAAGCAATATGCGGTAATACGGATTCGATATTGCCCGTAGTAGTAGGCAATAGGCGAAAATCTTTGACATCTTCGCGTATCATACCGTTGTCACGCATACGGCTGTCTTTTATCACCACCTCTTGTTGTGAAGTGCTTCCTACAAGGGTCACGTCAATACGGCGTTGCGTCCCGCCGCGCATGGCTTCCAATTTGATGCTCGCCTCTTTGTAACCAACACGACTGATTTTGATAACGGCGGGTTTACTTGGCGGTATCGTGATACTATATTCCCCAGCGGCATTGCTTTCAACGGGTTTGTTTTGCCCTTCGGCATACACGAGCGCAAACTCAATGGGTTGATTAGTCCCCCCCTCAGTAATGACACCAAAAACGGTGACATTTTGGGCAGTTAGGATAGAAAAACAGAGGAGAAACAGGAAAATAAGGGTAGGTTTGATGGTCATTTTTTATCGTAGTTGAGATGATACTCACGCGGCATGATGTTTCAAAATGCGGTTAAATAGTTGCTTGGGATTTTTTGTAGTAGTAAGATTGAGGATTTTTTTTTAAAAAAGGGTAAGCAAGTGGTTTCGGAAACTGATTTTGATGATATTTTGATTTAAAAAAAAATGGGAAGTTTCATTTGTCATTCCCCAAAGTGAACAATTTTTCTTTGATTTAGGTCAAGGTGAAGTAAATCCACATATGTGAAGCCCTATTATCCAGA
>JAYVKQ010000552.1:0-4832 GCA_043768285.1 Saprospiraceae bacterium
CGGCTGAATTGGTGATTGCAGACAGAGAACTTGTGTTTCAAAATAATGAAAAAGAAAAACGTGAATTAGCGAATAAGGAATTAGAAGCGGCTAAAACTCAAGCGGAAAACGCCACGAAAATAGCCGAAGAAGCCGTAAAATCCAAACAACAATTTCTCTCAAACATGAGCCATGAGATTCGTACACCCATGAATGCCATTATTGGGTTTACAAAAGTGCTGTTGAAAACAGAGTTAAATTCCAAGCAACATGAGTATTTGACCGCTATAAAAATGAGTGGCGATGCTTTGATTGTCTTGATTAATGATATTCTCGATTTGGCGAAGGTGGACGCTGGGAAAATGAGTTTTGAGAAAACGCCTTTCAAAATGGCATTGTCTATTTTGGCTATGCTGCATTTATTTGAAGCTAAAATCCATGAAAAAAACTTGATTTTGGTGAAAGAATATGACCCTAAAATTCCGCAAATATTGGTCGGTGATGCTGTGCGGCTGCATCAAATTATCTTAAATTTGGTAAGTAATGCGGTAAAATTTACATCAGAAGGATGCATTACGGTAAGTGTTAATCTCTTAAAAGAAGACGATGAAAAAGTGACAATTGAATTTGCAGTATCTGATACAGGCATCGGCATTTCAGAAAATAAAATAGAACGCGTTTTTGATAATTTTCAACAAGCATCGAGTAATACAGCCCGATTATTTGGCGGAACGGGTTTAGGGCTTGCCATTGTAAAACAATTAGTTGAGCAACAGGGCGGGGCAGTGGCGGTAAAAAGTACGCTCGACAAAGGCTCAACCTTCAGTTTTACCTTAGATTTTCAAAAAACCGAAGCCAAAGAAGTCTTGGAAACGGAACTTGTGGAACGCACAACGGGCATCAAAAACATAAAAGTTTTGGTGGTCGAAGATATGGCACTCAATCAATTACTGATGCGGACAATTTTAGACGATTTTGGTTTTGAACGTGATATTGCCGCAAATGGCAAAATTGCTATTGAAAAACTCCAAGACCACGTCTATGATATTATTTTAATGGATTTACAAATGCCTGAAATGAACGGGTTTGAAGCAACTGATTATATCAGAAATACCATGAAATCAAATATACCTATCATCGCATTAACGGCTGATGTCACTACCGTGGATTTGGCTAAATGCCGAGCCGTAGGTATGAATGACTACTTAGCAAAGCCCATTGACGAAAGGCTATTGTACAGTAAAATAGTGGGTTTGGTAAAAAAACCGACGCAAATACACCCCCCAAATGAAGACATCGTGGTTAAAAACAAAAAACCGCCTTGTACCAATATGGATTATTTGAAGAAATTAACTAAAAATAATCCATCTTTGATACAGGAAATGATTGCCGCTTATTTAGAACAAACCCCAAGTTTAATCCATGAAATGAAAAATAGTTTTCAGAACCAAGATTGGACGCTTTTTCATGCCGTTGTGCATAAAATGATACCGTCTTTTTCAATCATGGGTATGAATATAGATTTTGAAACAATGGCAAAAAAAGTTTTAGAAGATGCCCGCACCCAACGAGACGTGGATAAAATGGCGGATTTTGTAGCGCAAATTGAAACCGTTTGCCTTCAAGCCTGTGAGGAATTAACAGAAGAATATAATGCACTTAAAAACGCTAAATGATGAAAAATAATGATAAAATAAAGCTGTTTCTGGTGGATGACGATGCCGTTTTCTTGAAACTCTTGGAGATTGAATTTCTCCAACACGCCGATTTTGAGATTGAAACCTACTCAACAGGCGAGTTGTGTGTCAAGCATTTGGCGCACAATCCCGATGTGATTATCTTAGATTACCATTTAGACGGGATTGAAAAAAACGCTATGAATGGCATCAAAACTTTGGATAAAATAAAAGCCACCAATTCGGATATTCCCGTTATCATGCTCTCTTCGCAAGATAAAATTGATGTGGCTATTGATTGTATGCACCACCGAGCAACCGATTATGTCGTGAAAAGTGAAACAGCTTTTATGCGTTTGCAGAAGATTATTACCAATATTTTTAGCTATAAAAAAATGGAAAAGGAATTGAATTGGTATATGGATAGAATGTAACAGAAATCAACCACTATGAATTTTACCGTGAAAAATAAAACCTCGCTCCTATTTTACGCTGCCGTTGCTGTCCTGATAACGGTATTGGCACTTTATTACGTCAATACCCAGAAAGTAAAAACAACAAGTGATTTGGTGACGCAAACGCAGGAAGTATTGCGTAAAAGCGATGAAGTTTTATTAGATGTTTTGAATATTGAAACAGGGGCAAGAGGTTATATTTTAACAGGCAATACCCTTTTTTTAGAGCCTTTTTCAAAGGCAATACTTACCGTAAATGACAATATAAAGGCATTAAAAACCTTGACAAAGGATAATCCAATCCAACAAGTGCGGATAGACACGATGATGCAAACGGGCAGTATCCGCACTATTGAAATCACTAAAATCCTCGCAGCTAAGAGAACCAATACCTTAACCGAAACACAAAAAAATGCCTTTATTACTGAGGGGTTGTTGATGACCAGCAAAATCAAAGAAAGAATTGCTGCCATAAAGTCGGAGGAGTTTAGCCTATTAAAGCAACGCAAATCGGACTATGAAAACAGCGATAAAAACGCCCAATTCGCCTTTTTAGGACTTCTTTTTTCCATTATTGGCATTTCTGTACTCGTTGCTATTATTTTAAACAATCAAAAAACACGGCATAAAGACTTAGAAACCTTTAACGCTTCTCAAAAACTATTGTCCAATTACTCATTGAGCCTTATTGAAGCCAGCCTTGACCCTTTAGTGACCATCAATACCGAAGGTAAAATCACCGATATGAATGAAGCGATGGTGACCATTACAGGGATTGACCGTGAAATACTGAGGGGGTCTGATTTCTCTCTGTATTTTACCGAACCTCAAAAAGCGCGTGAAGTATATCAAGAAGTTTTTGAAAAAGGCTTTGTTATAGACCATCCTTTGACGATGAAAGACGGCAAACCAACTGACGTTTTATTCAATGGTTCGGTGTATAAAGATGAACAAGGAAATGTGTTGGGGGCGGTTGTTGTTGCCCGTGATGTGACAGAAAAAAAACGCATTGAAACGGAATTATTAGAAGCCAAAATATATGCAGAACTCGCCACAAGCATAGCCGAAGAAGCCCAAAAAAAAGCAGAAATAGCTGTAAAATCCAAGCAACAATTCCTCTCAAACATGAGCCACGAAATCCGTACCCCTTTAAATGGCATCATTGGTTTTACAAAAGTAGTCTTGAAAACGGATTTGACTGCCAAGCAAAAAGAGTATCTAACCGCCATAAAAATGAGTGGCGATGCCTTGATTGTCTTGATAAATGATATTCTCGATTTGGCAAAAGTTGATGCTGGCAAAATGACTTTTGAAAAAACACCTTTCAAACTGTCGTCTTCCTTATCTGCCATGTTACACCTTTTTGAGACTAAAATTCAAGAAAAAAACTTGGTTTTGATAAAAGAATACGATACCAAAATTCCCGATGTTTTGGTAGGTGACCCTATCCGGTTGCATCAAATTATCTTGAATTTGGTGAGTAATGCCATGAAATTTACGACTGAAGGGCGCATTACAGTAAGCGTTCGCCTATTGAGTGAAACAGCCGAAAATGTGGCTATTCAGTTTGCCGTTGCCGATACGGGCATTGGTATTCCTAAGGATAAATTAGAGAAAATTTTCGAAAATTTTCAACAAGCCTCCAGTAATACGACCCGCTTGTACGGCGGCACAGGGCTTGGGCTTGCTATCGCCAAACAGCTGGTAGAGACGCAAGGTGGCACAATTCAAGTGGAAAGTACGGTTGATAAAGGCTCAAATTTCAGTTTTATTTTAAATTTTGACAAAACAGATGCCGAAGCGGAAGTAGTCACGGATATTTTAGAAGTGGACAAAGATATTAAAAACATCAAAGTTTTGGTGGTCGAGGATATGCCCCTCAATCAACTCTTGATGAAAACCATTTTAGACGATTTTGGCTTTGAAAGGGATATTGCCGACAATGGTAAAATTGCGATTGAAAAGCTGAAAACCAAATCCTACGATGTCATTTTAATGGACTTACAAATGCCCGAAATGAACGGTTTTGAAGCCACCGAATACATCAGAAATACCTTGAAATTGAAAGTTCCGATTGTGGCTCTAACCGCCGATGTCACCAGCAGCGATGTAGCTCGTTGCAAAGCCGTAGGCATGAATGATTATGTCGCAAAACCCGTAGATGAACGGCTTTTATACAGCAAAATAGTGGGTTTGGTGAAAAAACCAGCCTCGCTACTTGCTTACAAAGAGAATGGTGTAGCTACTCTGAAAAAGATAAAATACACCAATATGGAGTATTTAATCCAACGCACCAAAGCCAATCCTGCTTTAATGTTAGAAATTATAGCCGCTTATTTGGAGCAAACCCCGCCTTTAGTCAATTCGATGAAACAAAGTTTTCACAGCCAAGATTGGGACACGCTACACGCCGCCGTGCATAAAATGATACCTTCTTTTGCCATTATGGGTATCTCCACCGATTTTGAAACGATGGCAAAAAAAGTGATGGAACACGCCAAAATGCAACAGGACACGCACAATATCTTGGATTTTGTGGCGCAACTTGAAAGCGTTTGCCTACAAGCGTGTGAAGAATTGACGGCTGAATTGGATGCTATTAAAAACGCTAAAACGTCAAGGTGACAGACGCTTTCAAAGCGTCTGTCACCTATCAAATGCTTAAAACATGAACGATAAAATAAAAATATTCCTCGTAGATGACGATGCCGTTTTCTTAAAA
>JAYVKQ010000553.1:0-2684 GCA_043768285.1 Saprospiraceae bacterium
GTGGTTTATTGAAGAAAAAAGGCAATGTTTTAGAAATAGAAGTCACTAATTCATGGCGCAATAGGCTTATTGGCGACAGAAATCTACCTCTAGAAAAACAATTAACAAAGACAAATATTACGGTAAAACCTGAATGGCAATTAGAAGAATCTGGATTAATGGGTCCAGTAAAAATATTAATCAAAAAATGAACAATAATTACAACTTAAAAATAGGTCTATTTGGCATTGGTTTAGACGCTTATTGGGAACAATTTGAGGGGCTAAAAGAGCGATTAGAAGGTTATTTATCCATTGTTGAAAATAAACTAAACGATGTCGGACTTGGCATTTCGGATGTCGAACGTCAGCGTGCTTCCGAATTCCGAATTCCGAAACCCGAAATCGTCAACGCGGGTTTGGTGGATACAACGGATAAAGCATTTGCCGCAGGTAAATTATTTAAAACACACGACGTTGATATAATTTTTTTATACGTTACGACTTATGCTTTATCCTCAACCGTTTTACCAGTTGTTCAACGCGCAAATGTGCCTGTCATTATCCTCAATTTAGCCCCCGAATCTGCCATTGATTATGCAAAATTTAATGCGTTAACTGACCGCACGCAAATGACAGGCGAGTGGTTAGCACACTGTTCGGCATGTCCTGTACCCGAAATTGCCAATGTTTTTAACCGTGTGGGCATTAAATTTCATCAAATTACGGGCATGTTGCACGATGACCCCGAATGTTGGGACGCGGTAAAAGAATGGATAGAAGCGGCGCATGTCAAGCACATTATGGCATACAACCGCATGGGCTGCATGGGGCATTATTACAGTGGCATGTTGGATATTTACACCGATTTAACGCAACAATACGCGCATTTTGGTGGTCATATTGAATTATTAGAAGTAGAGGAATTAGCCGCTTTAAGGCACGGTATTACTGAGGGGGCAGTAAAAAAACGATTAGCAGTATTTGAAAAAACATTTGAGATTCAAGCCCATTGTCCAAAAGAAGATTTGATTAATTCGGCTAAAACGTCTATTGCATTAGATAAATTAGTGGCTAAATACAAATTGGGTTCATTGGCTTATTATTACAAAGGCACGGGAAATCCCGATAATGAAGAAACAATTGCGTCCATTATTTTAGGCAATTCTTTATTGACCGCCAATGGAATTCCCGTTGCAGGCGAGTACGAAATCAAGAACGCACAAGCCATGAAAATCATGGACAGTTTTGGCGCAGGTGGTTCATTTACAGAGTATTACGCAATGGATTTCAAAGAAGATGTGATACTTATGGGGCACGATGGACCAGGACATATTGCGATTGCCGAAGGCAAAATAAAGGTGCGTCCATTAAAAGTTTTTCATGGAAAAGTCGGCAAAGGCGTGTCGGTAGAAATGAGTGTTAAAAATGGCAAAGTCACTTTATTATCAGTGGTAGAAAAAAAAGGTGGTTTAATGCTATTAGTTGCCGAAGGCGAATCTGTTACAGGCGCAATTTTAGAAATCGGGAATACCAATAGCCGCTACAAATTTCCCATTGGCGCACGACAATTTGTAAATAATTGGAACAGTCATGGACCCGCCCATCATTGTGCGGTTGGTGTGGGGCATATTGGGTCTAAAATTGAAAAATTGGGTGCTTTGTTGAATATGGATGTGGTAAAGGTTTGTTAGTATGCCAAGTCACACTCATGTTTTTCTTGTTTCTGAAGTAACTACTTTGGGGAATACCTAAAACCTTTAGAAAAATAGCGTCAACTGAGTAAACTTTTGTACTGCAAGACAATTTCAGGGAGATACAAATTTACACAGTTTGTATTGTCCTGAAATAGGTTGACAGGTTTTTTAATAAAAATTTTCATTTTTTTGAAAAAATTATGTCAACTCATGCCTTGCGCTTCGCGCTGCGGCATTTCTGTTTGTTTGTTTTGTTGTTGTTTTTCTTTATTAATGTATTTTGAGGTATCCTTCGGATACCACCGTTTCTTCAATTTTGCACTCTCACTATTAGCCATTTTGTGTACCTCATTCGGTGTCTTATAGTCCAATGAACCATGCGGATATTGACTATTATACACTTGAATCGCCTTCTCAATTGCTTCATACGCTTGTTGATGATTCGCAAATCTTCGGTTCTCTAAAAACTCTTCTTTGATGATTCTATTCATCCTTTCTGCCAACGCATTGTCATAAGGGTCGCCCGATTGGGTCATACTTATCCGTATCTTTTCTTGCTTCAACATGCCTGTATAGGCGTAGGAGCAGTATTGAATCCCTCGGTCTGAATGATGGATAAGGGCTTCAAAATCTACCTTCGCTTTATACCGTTTTGCTTGTTCTATTGCCTTTTTTAACGCTTCGGCGCAACCCTTTGTACTCAAATCCTTACTCAAATGCCAGCCTACTATTTTCCTCGAATACACATCCGTTATCAAACTCAAATAACTGAAATCATTCCATACAGGTATGTATGTAATATCCCCAACCCACCCTTGATTCACCCCCGTTATGATACGTCCATTCAATAAATCTGAATATCGCTTAAATGGGTGATTTGAATCCGTTGTTTTCGCTTTTCTGCGCTTACGCTTGCTTAGTATCCCGTATTTCGACAGTAATTCATTCAGTTTATCCCGTCCTATTTTTATTCCCCATTTCTTGTAAATCCCGCGCTCACTCAATAGAT
>JAYVKQ010000554.1:0-5176 GCA_043768285.1 Saprospiraceae bacterium
GGTCAATTACCCAACCCAAATGATGGGGCAAATCTATATTCCGTGGATGAATTGGTTCTTAATGGCTGGTTGTGTGTTGGTTGTTTTAGTTTTTAAAAAATCCAGCAATATGGAGCACGCCTATGGGTTAGCCATTATTTTAAATATGCTGATGACGACCTCGTTGTTGCTCTATTATTTCCAAATTAAAAAATATCAGTGGTGGAAAATTGTGGGAGTAGGTATCGTGTTGATTTGTGCAGAGATGGCGTTTTTCTTATCCAACATAGTGAAATTCACACATGGCGGTTGGTTTAGTTTGCTTTTAGCGGTTGCCTTGTTTTTCTTTATTTATTTATGGTATCGCGCTAAGGAATTGCGTAAACAACACACTTCAGAGGTTGGTGTAGAGGAACATATACCTGCCCTCAAAGCCTTGATGGGAGATGATACTGTACCTAAAGAAGCTACCAATTTGGTGTACATGACAGTGACGAACAACCCTAAAATGATTGATACCAATATCGTATATTCACTTTTCAAAAAGAGACCAAAACGGGCAGACATCTATTGGTTTGTGCATATTGATATATGTGATGAACCTTTTGTTCAGAAATATAAAGTGTATACACTTGTGCCACAAAAGGCATTTTTCATCAATTTGAAATTTGGCTTTAAAGTAGAACACAAGGTCAATAAAATGTTTTTCAAAATAGTAGAGCATATGCAGCAAAATGGTGAAGTGGATGAATTGAGCCACTACCCAAGTCTGCGCCGCTTCAATTTACCCGCCGATTTTAAATTTATTCTCTTGCACAGCCGCGCTTCGGTTGATGATGAAATCAGCCCATTCAATCAGTTTATAATTCGCGTCTATCGCATGATGAAAAAATTGAGTATTCCGATATATGAGGAATTTGGTCTCGAAATCACGAATATTGAAGTGGAAACTGTGCCGATTAGCGTGGGTGTGCAGAAGGAATTTGATTTGGTGAGGGAGGAATAATGTATTGATTTTTTTAAAATACTGAGGGGGGGCTTGCGAACAAGTACCCCCTCAGTATTTTTAATTATCCATAAATATTTGTCTCCAAAAATTTATTAATAAACTTCCCTTTTGGGTCATATTGCTTGGCTAATGCTACAAAATCGTTGAATTTTGGATACACCGCTTTCAATTCCGCAGCCGTGCGGGTAAAGAGTTTTCCCCAATGTGGGCGCACACCAAAGGGGGCTAATTGTGCTTCTATCAAGGGTAATAATTTTATTACATTATCATTTTGCTGCCACGTAAAATGTATAGCAACCGCTTCACGCTGATAGGCTGTACTCATCCACAAATTGTCGGCAGCAATGGTGCGAATTTCAGAAATCATTATATCATTTGCCCATTTATCGCCCATATCGTTAAGTGCTTTCATGGCTTTAAAGGCATTTTCTCTTGGAACAAAATATTCTGATTGCAATTCTTTACCACTACTCGGCGTAAAACCCATTTTGAAATGCGGCAGTCTATCGTGCCAAGCACCCGCTACACTCATTTGCTCAGTACAATTGACAGCATCTAAGGCAGCAATCGGATGCAGATTTTTAGTTGCTATTTTTGCCCCAAATAGGTCTGATGATATTTTCATCATCGCCCCTTCTGGTACAACCCTTTTTACCCATACTTCACTCACATTATTATTGCGCCAATCGGTGAACAAGCTGACGCTATATCCCATAGACATTATTGCATCAAAATGCTGTTCTAAAGCTGCGAAAGGCAAATTTTCATACACATCTTGACGCACTTGGAAGGTTGGTACTATATCCAAAGTCACTTTAGTCACCACGCCCAATGCGCCTAAAGCGACGACTGCGCCTAAGAACTCTTCACCATCTTTTGCTTTTGTAAGCGTTTTTACCTCACCCGAAGCGGTTACAATTTCTAAACCCGACACAATGGAAGCCAAATTGCCATTTTTCACACCTGACCCATGCGTAGCCGTAGCAATCGCACCCGCTACGGATATATGCGGCAGCGAAGCCAGATTGTGCAAAGCATAGCCCTTGCCTTGTAGATGTTAGCCAAATCGCCATAACGAATACCGCCTTCAACTGTCACCGTTTTAGCATTTTCATCTAAAGAAACTACCTTATTGATGTTTTTCATGGACAGCAAATTGTCCGTTGAGTCAGCAATAGTGTTGAAACAATGCTGCGAACCTAAGACTTTCAGCTTATCGTATTTTTTCACTAAGGCTTGTATTTCTTCTACCGATTTAGGGTATTCAACATTGCCCGTACTATATTGAAGGTTGCCCGCCCAATTCGTTATTTTAGCTTTTTCTTGCTTAACACAGCTTGCAAAGGGTGAAAGAATTGCGCCTGTGGCAAGGGCAGAGGAGATTTTTAGAAATGTTCTTTTTTTCATAAAGGAGGTTTTTTTAAATGAAAACACATATAGTATTGATTATCAATAAGCTATGTGTGTGTTGTTTTCAAAATCATTACATCTAAATTAGAAAAATTCGATTTAAAATTTGTGTTATTCGTGTGGGCATATATTATTCGGTTAACTACGTTATTATATTCCGCAGGGCGATTGAAATCGCCCCCTATTGATGGGTTTCGTGGTCAATATCAATTACTTTTCTGATTTAAAGCCAAAACCGAAGAGCCACTAATTGAAAGTATAGGCTGTTTTTCAAAACCGATGACAATATCCTCTGGCGCAACCCCTTTTTGAATAAGGTCAATGACAATCATCGCGTCCGTATTATTTTCATGTATCCAAATCGTACCCTCTATGATTTCAAGGTGAAAACAAAGCAAGTGCGTATAGGTCTCACTATTTTGCCAGCCATATGTCAAAAACACAAAAGTATTGGTTTCAATATCCGCAATAATCCGATTTTTTAGACCTTCAATATTGCCCCAATGGGTATCATAGTCTTGCAGTAAGTTTATTATGATAGCTTGATATTCTTTTGTTTTATTTTTGTGCGGCATATTGTTTTTTTAGTGAACTTTTAATAAAAACCTGTTACGTATTTATTCAGCCACGAATTGCACGAATTTTCACTAATTATTAATACGAAATATTAGAAATTAGTGAAAATTAGTGTAATTCGTGGCAGCATATAAAAATACTGAGGGGGTGCTACTTTATCGCATAAGGCACACGTTGCGGACGTGATAGCATGCCATTAGCCTCTGTATCATTCAATTTGAATTGCTCCGTATCGGGATTCCAATAGACATTGCGTTTCGTTTTCATGGCAATATGGTGTAATAAACACGCTGAACAAGAGCGATGCGCCACCTCAACGGGGGCTATCGGCTTGGCTTTGCCCTGAATACTTTCCAACCAGTTGCCATGATGGTCTTTGCTCTCCATCAAGTGAATTTCGTTTGCACCGATGACCGAAGTCAATAGTTTCGGGTCGCTGGCATCGAGCGATTTTACGCCATTGTTGGTCGGAATGGGGTCAGTCGGCGTAGCACGATACGCACCCCGCGTTACAAATATCCAACCATCGCTGCCTTCAAAGCGGACACCATTTGGGAAACCATCGCTAATCGTCATTTTAACACCATCTGCATAAAGTGCTTCTGTCTTGAAGCTACCATGCACATCCCACATACCACTGGCGGGAAATTGTGCTTCGCCCCAAATTTCAAGGGGA
This sequence comes from Saprospiraceae bacterium, assembly GCA_043768285.1. Lineage (GTDB taxonomy): Bacteria > Bacteroidota > Bacteroidia > Chitinophagales > Saprospiraceae > JAAFJT01. The sequence continues at coordinate 3,651 of JAYVKQ010000554.1, forward strand.
CCTGTCAGCTCTGCGCCCATTGCCCAATGCGCCGAATCAATATGATGTGCGCCCCAACCTGTAATCATACCTGCCCCAAATTGCTCGCAACGCAACCACCCTGGTCGGTCATAACCCACTTGCGGATGCACCCGTTTTTCGGTGTAAAATACTGAGGGGGTCGCTCCAAGCCACATATCGTAGTTAAAGGTTTTGGGTATCGGCATTTCTTTTTCGACATCGCCTGCGGGGTCATAGGGTAAGCCAATAATGACATTTTTTAAACGCCCAATGCGCCCATTTCTGACCAACTCAGCAGCATAACGAAATTGCGGCGAAGACCGCTGCTGACTACCAATTTGAAACACAATACCCGTTTGCTTCACCACATCGCTCAACATTCGCCCATCGGTAATGGTCAAAGAGGCAGGTTTTTGCATATAAATATGCTTTTTAGCGCGGGCAGCGTCCACGCCAATTTTGGTATGCCAATGGTCGGGCGTGCTAATCAAAACGGCATCAATATCCTTATTTTGAAGCAATTCCCGATAATCAGTATAAACTGTTACGCCTTTATATTTCTTTGCTTTCTGCTTTGTATAAGTGTCATTTACAAGGGTTTGCGCTTCGTTGGCGCGTTTTCCATCCACATCGCAGACCCCAATGATGCGGGCAAATTCGTTTTTCCAAACGCCCGGCATATCGTGGGTACGGGATATACGCCCAGTACCAATCGCCCCAATATTGATGCGGTTGCTCGGTGCATTTTTTCCGAAAACCGATGCGGGAACGATGGTTGGTATAGATAAAGCGGCAGCGGTTTTGAAGGCGTTGTCGAGAAATTGACGGCGTGTGAGAATGTTTGTCATATTACTTTGTTTTTTTATTCTAACAGTTCTGTTTCTAAAATATATTTGAATTTTCTTAAAATGGCAATAATTAAAATTAACTCATCATGGTTTGTGCTGTCATAAGTTGTTGATAAACAATAACTCCTACCTTCCATAACCACAAAAGTCCAGTTTTTACCGACTATTTCACAACCATAAATAGGCTTATTATTCATATTTTTTTGTTGAGCAATAAGCATGGCTTCTAATAGCTGTGCCATAGCATCGCCACTTGGGTTTTTAGTCGGTTTATATTCTTGAAAATGAAAATAAGGTTTTTTCGGAACATCAACAACACCCGCAGCGACCATAAAATCAGATTTGACACTTAGCGAAATATTATCTACTTCGCCCGTCAAAGTTTTTTCGTAATAGGTATAAAATCGCCCATTGTCAATCAAATGACCAAGCGGTAATATATCACTGATGAACTTCATTTTCAAATCTTCTTCGTTCCAACCAAATATGTTTTTGACAGCGCGATTTAAGGCATTATCAAAAGTATGTTTTTCATAAATATCAAAATCAGGTGTGCTGACGGATAGCCATTCTTTCATCCGTTCAGTTTGATATTCGACAATACGATTGAGCTTGAAAATATCAATCAATTGTCCTTCGGTATAGTTTATTTTTTTCTTAGCCATGCCAATCTTTTTT
>JAYVKQ010000555.1:0-4087 GCA_043768285.1 Saprospiraceae bacterium
GAACGGCAGCTGTCAATGCGCGTATTACGTATTGGATGACGACATATGGGGTACAAGGGGTAACGACTACTTCAAATATTACTGTACCTATTTATACTACTCTAAGGGCTGCGCCGCGTTGGACATTAGATAATGACAATGGTGCGATTGCCGAGGATTTTCTTATAAATGCTGGTATTCCAATAACTGCTTACGATTGGCGATTGCCTTCTGCATTAGATGGTTGCAATGATCTTTTTGTGATGCCCCACGCTGACCCTAAATGGGCAACACATAATAATTTATTGATTTGGAACGCAACGCATAAAGGCAATATATGGGCTGGTTGTCACGCCGTTTCAAACATGGAGGCTTTGCAAAATCCATTAGATGCTTCACAAAAAATGAATTTTTTAACATCTACTGGACTTTTACTTGATAGCGAGCATACCGACCCTACTGCTCCATTTACGTACCACCATCCTACTGAACCTGAAATGCAATTTTTAGGTACGTTAGATGGGGTTATTAGTAGTGGTGCAGAACAAGTTTATTTGCCAAAATTGGGAGGACAATGGCTTCCTACTACCAAATTAAGTGTTATTGACCCTACACAAAGCGATATTCCTTTGAAATCTGCGGGAGCAGCCGCCATTATGGCTTACGGAAAAGCTTTTGGCGACAATAATAAAGGATGGGTGATGTATCAAGGGGCGCATAACATTGATAGAAATGGTACTATTGCTGAACGTGTAGCTGCCCAAAGGGCTTTTTTCAATTTCAGCTTTGTAACGGCGAATGAACGCAATATTATACCTTCAATTACCATCAGCAGTACGATGGGAGATACTGTAAGGGCGGGTAGTGCTACCAATATGGCTGTAAATTTGCCCTCGGGTTACTCATTATCAGACTATACCATACAATGGGTTTCGGGCGACGGTGGTTCGTTTTCGGGTGGAGGCACGAGTGCAACAACGACTTATACCCCAAGTGCAACAACGGCAACAAAATCATCACTTGTGTCTGTCCGTTTGACAAATATTTGTGGTAAACAGTTTAGCAATACTAAAGCTGTAACTATTTTATGCGATGTGGCTATAAGTAGCCATCCAAGTAGTTTCAGTATATGTCAAGGAGAATCCGCATCTACACTATCTGTTTTGGCAACAGGCACACCTGGTTTAACATATCAATGGCAAATTTCGACAGATAATCTTTCTTTTTCAAATATATTAGGTCAAACAGGAACAACCTACACCCCCTCAGTATCCAGCGTTGGTACAATGTACTATCGTGCGGTAGTGACGGGTGCTTGTTTTGCTGTGAATAGCAATAGCGCAACTGTAACGGTCAAAACACCTGCCTCAGTGTTAGCTACAAGTGTTAATGCTTGCGTAGGCGGTACTATCCAATTGAATGCAACCGCTACCCCTGTGGGTGGCACTTTTAGCTGGGATGGTATCAGTAGTTTTTCGGCAACAACGCAAAACACAACGCGAAGCAATGTAACTACGGATATGTCAGGCATATATACCATTACATATACTGCGCCTAATAGCTGTATCTGTAATAATAATACTTCTGTTACAGTAATGGCAGACCCAACGGTGACCATAACAGGTACAAACACAGTTTGCACAGGGGGGGCTACCACACTGACGGCTACAGTATCGGGAGGTTCTGGTACTCCAAGCTATCAATGGCAACAAAATATAGCGGGTACGTGGACAAATGTTGGGACAAATAGTATCGCTTATGCTACTCCCATCTTAACGACTACCACGGACTACAGAGTAGTCATTACCCAATCGGATAATGGTTGTGATGTGACGAGTAGTGCCTATACTATCACCGTTATGCCCGACCCCTCAGTGTCTTTTACAGGTAGCAATACTGTTTGCACTGGTGGCACAACGACTTTAACAGCTAATATCACGGATGGCTATGGTATAACAACATACCAATGGCAACAAAATATAGCGGGTACGTGGACAAATATTGGGACAAATGGTGCCAATTATACCACATCTGCTTTAACAATCAATACCGATTATCGGGTTTTAATCACCCAAACGGGTAGTAATTGTAGTGCAACGAGTGGTACTTTTACTGTTTCCGTGGTACCAGACCCCAGCGTGAGTATTTCAGGTACTTCTACCATTTGTTGGAATACCAATACCGTTCTAACGGCAAATGTCACTGGTGGCTCGGGCGCAGTATCCTATCAATGGCAAGTGAATATATTCGGTATGTGGGTAAATGTAGGCACGAATAGCACGACTTATACCACATCGAATTTATTACTTAATGCTAATTATAGAGTAATAGTAACCCAAACGGGCGGTGGCTGCTCAGCAACCAGTTCCGACTATGGGATTACAGTCCAAGCGGGTACAGTTATCACGGCGCAACCCAGTAGTTTTTCTATCTGCCAAGGCGATGATGGTTTTACATTGTCCGTCACGGCAGTTGGTGTAGGATTAAGCTATCAATGGCAATCTTCTACTAATAATACAACTTTTACAAATATTTCGGGCGAAACGGGTACAACTTATACCCCCTCAGTAACAGCGACAGGTACTAATTATTATCGCGTTGTGGTTACAGGCGGTTGTGGTTCTATCAATAGTAATAGTGCAACAGTAACAGTGAGAACGCCCGCTTCTATTACGGCAGCGAATGTATCACCATGCCAAGGCGGTACGATTAATTTGACTTCTACGCCAAGCCCTGCAGGTGGTGCATATAGTTGGTCATTTTCGGGCGGAGGGTATTCTTCTGCTGCCCCAAATCCCAATCGCAATAGCGCGACTACTGCAATGTCAGGCACCTATACGGTCAATTACACAGCTACTAATGGTTGTACAGCGATGGCATCTACGGCAGTGACGGTTGGCACGTCCTTTATAGGCACAATTGCGACAAATTCTCCTGCGTTAGGAGAGACTTTACAATTATCGGCATCCGGAGGAACATCTTATGCGTGGTCGGGTCCTGATGGTTTTACATCAACATTGCAAAACCCAACCCGCGCAAATGTAACTGCGCCTATGGCGGGCAGTTATTATGTAACAGTGACAAAAAATGGCTGTACTTCAACAGCTTCTGCTTCTGTGTCGTTTAATTGTTCTGGTCCTTTACTCAATCTTCAAAATCCAACGCATATAGCGGGTACGGCGGGTGCTGTGGGCGCACAATATCGTTTTCCCAATATTACAACAGGGGTGGATGGCATTTTAACAATTATTTCAAAATCACATTCAGATATTAGTATAGTATCCATTGATGAGCCTGCAGCTACAAATGGTGGCTACGATGCAGCGTTTCAACCTACCATTGATTACAATTTTTATAATGGTAGCAGTTCTTACGATGCGGCTGGTGATAAAAAAGTTACTTTTAAATTGAATTTTGTACTATCGGGTACAAATACGACGACCTCTTTGCCTACGTTTAATGCAACAGCTATTGACGTTGATGGAGATGGCGGCACATTAAGAGAGTTTTTTGAATGTTCGCAACACACGAGTTACGAGTTACAATCTTCTACTACTCTAAATATTACAGGCGCATTAAAAGCGACTGGCGGCGTTAATGCAGAAACAGGTATCAACGAAACAGCTCTTAATGCTATGGTTTCTCTTGGCTTTACCGATATGACGGGCATCATTTTCTCTTACGGTGCAACATATAGCGGAGGAACGGGTGTTTCAGATGAACGCTTAAATTCATTACAATTCAAATGTTATGATTTCAATACAGTTGTGGCTTGTCCTCAATTAAGTGTTGTTACAAGTGGAGGCAATACAATATGCTCAGGAGGAGGTGCGAGCCTTACGGCTTTGACCAGTGGCGGCGCGGGAACTTGTATCGTACAATGGCAATCCTCGCCTAATAATACATCTTGGGCGAATATATCAGGCGGAACAGGTACGATTTATAATCCAACGGGTATTACAACAACTACTTATTACCGCGCTTTATATTCTTGCACGGGTGCGTTTTGCTCGCCAGATACCTCGAATATACAAATGGTAACAGTAGTTGCCGACCCAACAATAACGGTATCTTCTGCCACATCTACTATTTGTTCGGGCGGTAATGC
>JAYVKQ010000556.1:0-2924 GCA_043768285.1 Saprospiraceae bacterium
CTATGGGTTCGGTGTGTGGATTTTTTTTAGTTACCCCTTAGTATTAAAGTCTGACGAGCAAATAAGCATAACTTTTTTATTAAAAAATGCTATTAAGCATTGGGTATATTTAAAAATTTCTAATTTTGCCCAAAATCTAAAATTCTTATGAGAAGAGTTGTAGTAACAGGTATCGGGGCAGTAACGCCAATTGGAAACAATATTCAAGAATATCTTGAAGGCTTACAAAAAGGGATTAGTGGTGCTGCCACTATTACCCGTTTCGATGCGTCTCAATTCAAAACCCAGTTTGCTTGTGAGGTTAAAAATTTTAACCCCGAAGTAGCAATCGAAAAAAAAGAAGTGCGTCGCATTGACCTCTACGCTCAATTCGGCATAGTGGCAGCCAATGAAGCCATCAAAATGAGTGGTATTGATGCCAATATATCTAATCCTGACCGCATCGGGGTTATCTTCGCTTCTGGCATAGGTGGTTTGATGACTCTTGAACACGAAATCAGTGAATTTGCACGTGGCAATGGCACGCCCCGTTATAGCCCTTTTTTGATACCGAAAATGATTGGTAATATTGCAGCTGGGCTTTTAGCGATAAAATATGGCTTCCGAGGGCTCAATTATGCCACTGTTTCGGCTTGTGCTTCTGCAAACCATGCACTTATCAATGCTTTTGACTATATTCGCCTCGGCAAAGCAGACGTATTAGTCACAGGCGGCTCTGAAGCAACTATTTCAACTACTGGAGTAGGGGGCTTTAACGCCATGCACGCGATGAGTACCCGCAACGATAACGCTAAAACGGCTTCTCGTCCCTACGATAAAGACCGCGATGGCTTCGTGTTGGGTGAAGGCGGTGGTGCTATTGTACTTGAAGAATACAATCACGCTAAGGCGCGCGGAGCCAATATTTTGTGCGAATTGGTTGGCACAGGTATGACTTGCGATGCCTACCATATGACAGCACCAGACCCCGAAGGCAAAGGCGTAATGAATTGCTTAAAAATGGCAATAAAAGAAGCCAAATTGACAACGAGTAAAATAGATTATATTAATACACATGGCACTTCTACGCCGTTGGGCGATGTAGCTGAGTTAAGGGCAATATCGGGCGTATTCGGCAAAAATGCAAAAAGTGTTAATATTAGCTCTACAAAATCCATGACGGGACACCTCTTGGGTGCGGCAGGAGCGATTGAAGCGGTAGCCAGCATTTTGGGTATGATGCACGATTTTGTACCGCCTACCATCAATCACTTTACCGATGACCCCGAAATGGACAACAAGCTCAATTTAACCTTCAACGAAGCGCAACAACGCCGTTTAAATGTCGTATTGAGCAATGGGTTTGGTTTTGGCGGGCATAATACAACCGTCATTTTTAAAAGATTATAAGTTCGTGTTTTCTATATAAGGGTAAAAATTACAAAATTATAAAGTTTTATATCTTAACTAATAATCTTGTAATTTTTACCCCTCAGTATTTTGGGCGATATTCAAGCATTTTTGTATGGCTTTTTGTGTTTCTATGTGATGCAAAACAAAGCTATAAAGACTTTTCCCCTCTTTATAGCTTTGACTTTCCATCGTTTTTTTTAATAGCAATGTGAAAAGAGATATGACTTGCCTTGATTATATTTGCTGAAAGACAAGATGTTTGACCTACGTTAGAGAAACTTCAAAAATTTCAATAACATTTGGTTTATCGGGTATCAGTAAATAGCCTATCCAAAATCTGAAAAGTAGATAGTTAGTTATAAGTTATAAGTTATGAATTATAAGTTATCCACTCATAATTCATAACTTATAACTATAACTCAATCGTCACTTGATAAAGAACGCACCGACCGTTCACGTTCAATACCAAGATTTTGAATTACGTAAAAAAAATCTACAACTTTTACATCTCAAAAGATAAGCTATTAGCCCGTCGGTTGAGACCCATTCTGGGATTTGTGCCTTCTGATTTAGCGATTTATAAACTCGCTTTTTTTCACAAATCAAGTAATCCCTCCGATAAACCAGTCGGCATCGGTCTTATGCAAAATAACGAGCGTCTTGAATATCTCGGCGATGCAGTGTTGGGGACTATTGTAGCAGAATATTTATTTACCAAATATCCCAATTCGGACGAAGGGTTTTTGACGAAAATGCGCTCAAAAATCGTTAAACGCAACTCCTTGAACAAGATTGGCGACAAAATGGGCTTAGATGTTATTCTGCAAGAATACAACAATACCCGCCTAAGTCGCTCCATGTTGGGCAACGCCGTTGAAGCCCTCGTAGGAGCCGTATATCTCGAATGTGGCTACGACCAAACCCGCCGCTACGTTATCAAAAAACTCTTGCGCAAATACCTCGATATTCACGAGTTGGAGACGTATGACGACAATTATAAGAGCCAACTCTTGGAATGGAGCCAAAAGAATGGCAAAGTAGTCTCCTACAAAGTGATTGCAAAATACAAGTTCGAAAAGCGTGACCGCTTCAAAGTTGCCGTCCTACTAGATGGTAACAAAATAGCGACGGCTGATGATTTTAATAAAAAATCGGCAGAACAAATGGCTTCCGAAAAGGCTTTGGTGGCTTTGGGTTTGATAACAGAGGAGGAAGGCGAAGAGGATTAACCCTTTTTTTAGAAAATACTGCGCGGTTAGAATGACAGATGTACGTGTAGCATCTTTCGTTTTTTTGAAAAAAAATCTTTTATTTTTAAAAATAAAGCTGAATAACGCTTAAAATCAAAAAAATCAAAAATTTTTTATCTAACTCGTAGCTATGCAATATTTAGATAAAAAAAGAGGCTGCCTAATAGGTAGCCTCTTTTTTTATCTAAATTTATTTTCCTAATTCTACTGCCCGATGCAAGGCTGCCATCGCTCCATCAATAATATCTTGATGTAAACGGTTGGTAATGAATGAGTTAAGGG
>JAYVKQ010000557.1:0-7031 GCA_043768285.1 Saprospiraceae bacterium
TATCACCGTTGCCTACGCCTTTTACCCAAGTTGTGGGTCTATACAAACCATCATCACCTATCACTTCATTGACAACATCCCAAGCGTTTACTTTCCCAACATAACGCCCTGCAACCACTTCAATATGGCTGCGCAAACGTTCAATCTGTGCGGCTGTGGTATTCGGATTGCCGTTTTTATCTTTGAAAAACCATTCAGGCGTTTGATTATGCCAAATCAAAGTATGCCCAATAATGAACATATTGTTTTTCTGACCAAATTCAACAAAAGCATCGGCAGGAGCAAAGTTGAAAACATCGGGTTGTGGATTAACAACTTCCGCTTTCATGACATTTTCTACCGTAATGGTATTGAATTGCTTGGCGATAATGTCTTGCGACACTTTATCTTTGCCAGAAGATACTTCTTGATTGACAGCACACCCCATCAAAAACGCATCTTTATAGGCTTCTTTTAAGGTGCGTTGTGCATTTAGGCTACTATTGCTTATCGTGCCGCTGCCTAAAATTAAGATTAAAAAAAGTAGATAGAAGTAGTTTTTCATAACACTTGTTTTAATGGATAATGGGTAGTTAATAACAGCAATTTACATGACTTTATTTCTCAAAACCCCAATACCTTCAATCTCCAATGCCACAATATCCCCCGATTCAAGAGGACGGTGGATGCTAAAATTATTTTCAATCAAACTACCCCACCCGACTGTTCCCGAACCCAATATATCGCCAGGCATTAAAGTTACATTGTTTTCAGAAGCCCTTTCTATTTGTTGCGGAAATGCCCAATGCACGGTTTTATAGTTGCCTTCGCAAATCGTTTCGCCATTTATTTTAGCCGTCATTTTCACATCAAATCTATCGCCTGTGCTGTTAGGCATACGCAAGTGTTCGGGATGGATTTGTCTTGAAATGTCGCAACGGTATTGCTCAAACTCATCTTTGGTGACAATGCAGGGTCCTATGGCATTGGCAAAATCTTTTCCTTTGTGGGGACCAAGAGGCGGTCCGCCCATTTCTACTTTTTGAATGGCACGGGCTGTCCAGTCATTGAAAACTGTATAACCAAAAATATAATCATCGGCTTTTTTAGCTTTGATATTTTTTCCTTTTTTTCCGATAATAACCCCCAGTTCTAATTCAATATCCAATTTTGTTTCTTTGGTCGGGCGTTTTACTTCGTCGTTATCGCCTATAACGGCTTGATGATTGGTAAAATAAAAAATGGGCATTTCATACCACACTTCACCCACTTTATGCCCAAAAGAGTTGGAAGCATTGAGCATATGTTGCTCAAAGCCAATAAAATCCCGAAAACTACGCGGATTAGGCAAAGGAGCTAAAAGCGTCACTTCCGACAGCAAATACTGAGGGGGGGTGCTTTCAAGGTTATTGTCTTTGATAATCTTGAAATATCGCTCGTTTTTATCAATAAAACTGAGCATATCCTTAGGCAAACGCTTGTCTGTGAGTTTCATATCCACAACACCATCGCCTTTTAGCCAGCCGATGCGGGTTTGTCCTTTTTTATTTTTGAATGTAACAAGTTTCATAATTGCTAAATTTACTGTAATTTTGTTGCAAAATTATATATAATGAAAACTTTTGAAAATTGGGAATCGGAAGAACTTGAATTAACTTTTGGCTTACAAAGAGTGAAAAACAGCCTTTCGTTAGGGCAATGGCTCAAAGCAAAATGTATAATTACAGACATTGAAAATTTGAGAATTGATATTTTACGCTCTGAACTATCCGATAATGCCGATTACTGGAATGAAGATGAATTAAAATTTTTCTTCATTAGCCCATTGATTGCCTTTGTCAATTTTACTTCTGAAAAATTTAAACCTTTTACGCAACGCCCTTTGGCTACTATGAAAACAGATGTGAATGGTAGCGAAGTTGAATTAAAAGGGCGCGTTGAATTTATAGTAGCCACAGGCAAACAACACCCTCGTCACCCTTTCTTTTTTTTACATGAATACAAACCTGAAAAACGCAGAGATAAAGACCCACTTGGCCAAGTTCTATCAGCTATGTTGGCATCCCGAGAACTAAACACTACGAAACACGCGCTTTACGGTTGCTATGTCGTTGGGCGTATGTGGTTTTTTGTTCTATTGCAAAATAATGAATATTCTGTTAGTCAAGCCTACGATGCTACAAAAAAAGACGACTTATCCGCTATTTTCTGTATCTTAAAAGAGTGTAAAAAGTATGTCGAAGCACTTGTCGGTTGATGACAACTTTGGCTATATACCTCTCAGTACTTTCATTACAACATCTCTATTACTATATCATATTTTCCAAATAGTATCCGCAGTTTTTACCAGCCTGTCAAATTTTTTCCATTGTTGCGTATGCGTCAAAGAATTGCCGTGGTGCGTGCTTGAAAAACCGCATTGCGGGCTAACACACATATTTTCCAAAGGCATATATTTAGCCGCTTCTTTTATGCGTTGCGTCAAAAACTTAGAACTTTCTAAATCTGCCAATTTAGAGGACATGATGCCCAAAACAACGACTTTATTTTTAGGTACAAAACGCAAAGGCGCAAAATCGCCAGACCTTTCATCGTCATATTCCAAGAAATAGGCATCTACATTGATGCTGTTGAAAAGGATTTCGGCAACGGGTTCATACCCCCCTTCGGCAAACCATGTTGAGCGATAATTGCCCCGACATAAGTGGATAGCAAAAGTCAAATCCGCTGGTTGATTGTCAATGACGGCATTGATTAAAGCGGAATACGTGCGCGGCAATTCGTTGGGGTCTTCGCCTCTCTCCTTTGCGGCAGCCCGCATTTTGGGGTCGCAGAGATACGCCAAATTGGTATCATCCAATTGAATATACCGACAACCCGCCGCATATAATGCCTTGATTTCTGCCCTATAACACTCTGCCAAGTCTTTAAAAAACACATCCAAATCGGGGTACGAATTAATATCAATACCCTTGCGTCCACCTCTAAAATGCACCATTGTTGGTGAGGGAATAGACACTTTTGGTGTTTCAATGGTAACTGATTTTAAGAAATTAAAATCATCAACTTGAATATTTTTAACGTGTTTCAACTTACCAGTAACACTTAAAACAGGGGGTGTCCAACCGTCTTGTGGTATATTAGATGACCCTAAACCACCAGTGACAGTAACACCATCTAATTGTTTTAGGAAATCGAGGTGAAAATAATCTCTCCGAAATTCGCCATCGGTAATGGCTTTCATGCCCGTTGCTTCTAATCGTTTGACGGTTTCGGCAATCTCGCGGTTTTCAATAATCCGTAAAGTTTCGGCAGATATTTCACCTTTTTTCCAACGTTCACGATTTTCTTTGACTGCTGGTGTTCTTAGAAGGCTGCCAACGTGGTCGGCTCTGAATGGTGGATTTAATTTCATATTTGCTTGTTTTTAATTTTTTATCCTTTTTTCAAAAAATCAATACTCCGTTTCAAAGCAATTTCGGGTTGGGCGACCATATCTTGTTCTACCAAATAATGTTTAATACCCAATGATTGTGCTTTTTTAACAATACCCGCCAAGTCCATAACGCCATCTCCTGCCGTTGTCATCGAAGGGAAAAGTTCCATCCATTGCCCCATATTGCCACCATCGCCAGAGAAAGTTTTTTTCGTTTTCATATCTTTTAGATGCAATAAACGGTAGCGTTTGCCATATTTATCCAAATAAGCAATCGGGTCAATACCTGCGGCGGCTGTCCAGAAAATATCCATTTCCAAAAAGACCAGATTGGGGTCAGTTTGTTCCATCAAAAAGTCGAATGGAATTTTACCATCCACAGCTTTAAAACCATAACCATGATTGTGATAAGCGAATTTCAAACCGACCTTTTTAGCATTTTCACCGATTTTATTGAATGCCTCAGCAGTGCGTTTGTAGTCGTCCAAAGTTTTGCGTTTATCATCGGGAATTGCAGGCAAAACGACATATTTATGCCCCAAAATAGCACCCGCTTCGCCGAGTTTATCCATATTGTTCAGTAGCGTTGCAAAGTCGGTATGCGCGGTTGGGCTTGTCAAACCATTATCATCTAATATCATTTTAACTTCTTTGGTCGTTTTACCAAAATACCCGCTACCATTGAAGCCCAACATTTTCCCTGCTTGTTTCCAGCCTTCAATAGCGGCTGTATCACTAAATGGATACGGTCCAAAAAGTTCTAACTCTTTATAACCCATTTGCGCCAGCATTTTGACAGACCCAACAAAGTCTTTATCCAAAGATTTTGGCAATGAAAATAGTTGAATACCTATTTTTTTAACTTTTTTAAGTTCATTAAGATATTCTTGATATGGAGAAACATATAAAGCGGCTGCTCCAAATGCGGTATTTTTGATAAATTCTCTTCTACTGTTCATCATCCGTTTTTCTGATTTTGTAAAATGAGTAAAGTTTTTTTAAATCGGTGCAGCAAGAGAAGCCAATGTTTTACCCATCAAAGCCCCAATATTTGCGCCTTCTGGTAAGGGCATACCTTTCCATTCCATTTGCTCCCATGCTGCCAATGTTTCAGAAACATCACACACCATTTTGCAACGCTCGTAGCGGCGGTTCATATAATTGTCTAAAACATCTTCTACGCTTTGGTCTTTTTGCAATTCTTCGGCTAACACGACTGCATCTTCGATTGCCAATGCTGCACCCGAACCCATTTGTGGTATCGTCGCATGGGCGGCATCACCTATCATTACCACTCGGTTTTTATACCACGGGGCAGGCATTTGGAGGGTTTTCAGAGGACTGTAAACAGCTTTTGTGGGGTCGGTGATTTCCTCAATTCTATCTGCCACCATTTTCACTGGAAACTCTCTCAAATGTGCTTGCATACGCGGCACAAATTCTTCTTGTGGAATAAAAGGATTGTCTTCGCCTTCGGCAGCTACGATGAACATGTAGATTGTATCGGTTGTCATGGGTATCAAACCCACTTTTGTTTTTTTACCAAAATACATATAACCCGTGTCCATCTCGGCAGGGCGTTGAAAAGGGTATCGCCACACCGAAGAACCGATATATTTGGGTGTGTACTGCCCGAAAATCAAGTCCCGAACTTTAGAATAAATACCATCTGCCCCAACAACCAATTGGTAAGACCCCTCAGTATTATCGGTAAATTTGACGGTTGCCCTTGTGCCTTCGTTTTCAATATCTGTGATAGACGTACCCATACGGAATTGAACCCCATTGGCAACGGCAGCTTCGTACAAAACATCGTGCAAAATTTTGCGGGAAATACCGTTGTGGATGATGCCAAAACGGTTCATTGGTGGTGTCCCTGTTTCCGCAAATTGAAAACCATTGGGTGCGCACATTTTCACCATACCATAAGGGCAGCCTCTTTTAACGGTTTCTTCGGCAACGCCAATAGCATCCAAAGCCCGAATAGCATTGCCCAATTGAATAATACCTACGCCATAGACATTAAATTCTTTGTTTATTTCAACGATTTCTGCGTCCATACCCGCACGACGCAAAGCGATACCTAAGGATAAACCACCAATACCACCGCCAACGATTAAGACTTTTTTTATGGAAGACATTGTATCTTGTTGTTTAATTTTTTGTAAAATTGGTTATTTTTATGTACTTTATTTCAACGCTCTCCCACCATCCACAGGAATAATTGACCCCGTTGTAAAAGTCAAGTATGCCGCTACTGCATAGACCGTATTTGCCACATCTTCGGGACTTGCAAAACGATTTAGCGGTGTCGCATCCATTTGCATTTTCAAAAATGAAGGGTCAAAATTTTTCGTATATTCTCCTTCAACAAAGCCTGGCGAAACAGAAACAACCCTAATATTTGGCGCAAGCGCACGTCCTAACGATTTTGTCATACTGTCAATTGCCGCTTTTGACGCACAATAAGCAACATTGCTACCCATTGCAATTGTGGCAGCAACAGATGAAATATTGATGACCAATCCCCCCCCCTCAGTATTTCGGGTTTCGGATTTCGGATTTCGGTCCCCTTCAAGTAACGGTTTCATCGCTCTAATCATTGCAAATGTACCTCTGACATTGGTTTGCATGATTTTATCAATCCATTCATCGCTCAAGCCATCCAAATCAGCGTGTGGAACGGGCGTTGTGATACCTGCATTATTGACTAAAATATCTAATGTACCATACTTTTCTTTAACAAAATCAGCTAAGGCTTTTACCTTTTCAAAATCAGTAGTGGGTGCGTGAAATATGCTGTGATTACCCCCCCTCAGTATTTTCGGGTTTCGGATTTCGGATTTCGGAAGGGCGTTTAGTTCTGTCAAAAGTTTTTCCGCTTTTTCGGCATTGGAATTATAGGTAATGATTACTGAATAGCCATTTTCAGCCATTTTTTTACAAATAGCTGTACCAATTCCCCCTGCACCGCCTGTTACTAAAATGACTTTCATATTTAAAATTATTTTTTCAGCCTGCGTACTCGAATATCCGCTTGTTCTTGATGTCCTGCAAAATGCTCCAAATTGCATAATCTTGAACAATATTCGCCTATTAAAACACTCGCTTCGTCCGTCAAAATGCGTTGATACGAATGGGTTTTAATGAATTTACCGACCCACAAACCGCCTGTGTAACGTCCTGCCCGTTTTGTAGGCAAAGTATGATTTGTGCCAATAACTTTATCGCCATAACTCACATTTGTGCGTGCGCCTAAGAATAATGCGCCATAATTAGTCATATTTTTAAAAAAATAATCATCATCATCGGTCATTACTTGGACGTGTTCGCTGCAAATGCGTTCGGCTTCTTGCAGCATTTCTTCCTTAGTGTCGCAAAGGATAATTTCACCGTAATCGCGCCAAGAAATGCTTGCTATATCACGGGTATTCAAACGTTTTAAGACGCTTTCTATTTGCGTTGGCAGCTCTTCCGCTATTTTTTTACTATTTGTAATGCACACCGCAGGAGAATTATACCCATGTTCTGCTTGTCCTAATAAATCCACCGCAACCAATTCTGCATCCACAGTATCATCACAAATAACCATCGTTTCGGTAGGTCCCGCCAAAAG
>JAYVKQ010000558.1:0-23588 GCA_043768285.1 Saprospiraceae bacterium
CGTGGAATCTCTATTTTGATATACAAAATGCGACTGGTGCAGCCGTTATTCGCCCTTTGCAGTTACTCGACCGCCCTTTAGATACCAATAAAAAACCTATTGGTGGTGCGCCAACTTTTGTAGATGCAAAAGGTCTTATGCGCTATAAAACAAAATTTATAGATGATGCAAGTGGTAATCCTACGCCAAGTATTGGCTTGCAGGTGGAATTTTAATATATCTAAATATGATATTTAGAAGGCATTAATAACTAATATATGTTATTAATGCCTTTTTTTATGTAAAGGAACCTATAATTATTTATCACATATGATAAATTTTCAACTGTTAATGATAGCTTAAAGGCTTTCCATTCAAAGGTTTATACATTATTGATGCGCTATTTTTGTTCTTACTTAGGCAAACTATTAATATAGTGTTCAGTTCTTGACCGTTCTATGTTCTTGTAAATTTTTTTACAGAGCATAGAACCAAGAACGCACTACAAAATTTGTTAAAGCTACATACAAGCAACAATTTCAAACCAGTGTAAGGCATTTCAAGAAAATCTGTTTAGCATTTAAAATAGAGATACTTATCCCCTTGATGCTTTTAGTCATGCTTTTAGCTTGATGGCGCACTGCGCGCACTTCATCATGACGTGGCGTGACAGTATTTTAACGGCATCCCCCTAACGCCAAAGGGGAAGTCATTAAGCCTATTTTTTATCAAAAACAGACCGAAACTATATTGAAAAAGCACACAATTTTTTAAACAATCATTATCTGAACAAAAACCGAAAAAGATGAAAAAGAAGTCCTTATTTTTTACCCTTTTTGCCCTTTTAGCAACCTTTGTTGCGCATGCTCAAAATCAATTGCCCGTTAGCCCTTGCTTTCATGACGAATTGATAACCGCCCAATCGCACCAAACGCCTGATTTTAGAAATGCCGTTGATAGAGCCTACGAAGAGGCTTTGCGCAAAAGCAAAAGTGTGCAAACCCGCGATTTTAAAATCTACACTATTCCCGTTGTTTTTCACGTCGTTCACAAAAACGATACAATCAATCTCTCTGACCAACGGATTAAAGATCAACTTCAAGTTTTGAATGAAACCTTTCGCCGTCGCAATTCCGACACAGCAAATACGCGCTCCATTTTTAAATCCGTCGCCGCCGATGCGGGTATCGAATTTCGCTTGGATAGAATTATCCGCGTGAAAACGACGGCTTCTTTTAAACCTAATCTGCTCTCTCAAACTGACCAAATCCCGAATCAAGTCAAAAAAACGGCGCAAGGTGGCAGCGATGCTATTGACCCCGACAAGTATTTGAATATTTGGATTTGCAAAATTGAACCATTCGAACTTTTGACAATCCAATTGGGTCAAATTTTAGGATTTGCTTACCCGCCTACAGGTTTGAGCAACTGGCCGCAAGGGGCAAGCGCACCGTCTAAAGAATTGGAAGGTGTGGTTGTGGATTACAGAACGGTTGGCAAAGCGGGTTTACTTTACGACTACCCAGGTAGAGAAGCCCTTAAACTACAAGGGCGCACAATGGTGCATGAGGTTGGTCACTATTTAGGTTTGCGCCACATATGGGGCGATGGTTCTACTTTCGGCGCCAGCTGTAATGGTGAAGATGGCGTAGCGGATACACCCAAAGCCTCTTCACAGTCCAGCTTCGACTGCGACCAAACCAAAAATAGTTGTAAAGATGATGGTGCAACTGACCTTCCCGATATGATTGAAAACTTCATGGATTACAGTGCCGAGAGCTGTCAGAATATGTTCACATTGGGGCAGGTAGGCCTCATGCGCAGTGTATTGGAGGGCGTTAGGAAGTCATTAGTAGAAAAAATTAGTGGTATTGAAGAAGAAAAGGCAACCTTTGCCGCACATATCGCGCCGAACCCATCGAAAGGCTCTGTCTTTTTCGATTGGCATGAAAATCAGCCTTACGAACTTAAAATATCCGATGCATATGGACGTTTAATTCAAAAAATGAACAATTCGGGCAGCCAAAACGTTGATTTGTCAGCGCATAGTTCAGGATTGTATTTATTTGAAATTCGTTCAAATAATCGTTTCCAAGTGATGAAGGTTGTGCTGACCCAATAATTTTGAGAGAGTTTGGTATATCTATATATCGGATGCTTTCAAAAGTATCCGATATTTTTTTGCTCTTTTTTTCATTATTCACCGACAGTTTATCTAAAAACACATGAAATCCTTGATTAAGCTATTTGCACCTGCGACTGTATTAATGATGCTTTTATTAATAGGTTGCGAAAAAGAATTTACACCCATCATTGATAACGAAGAAGAATTAGTCGTTGAAGGCTATATCGAAGCGGGTCGTAATGCCACGCCGCCTTATGTGTTACTCACCAAAAGTCTTCCTTTTTTTAAAGAATTGAAAGGCGTTAACAACCTTTTTGTCAAAGGCGCGGAAATATGGGTCAGTAGTGCCAAAGACAGCGTGCGGTTGACCGAAATTTGTTGGGCAGACCTCGACCCCGCTTTCAAAAAGCAAGCGGCTGTAGCCTTTGGTATTGACTTAGATAGCGTAACGACTGACTTTAATTTCTGTGTCTATCTCGACTTTAACCGTAAATTGAATGTAGAAGTAGGTAAAACATACAATCTGCGCATCAAAACCAAAGAAGGTAAAGTATTGACAGCTGCGACCTCTATACCACGCACCGTCAAAATCGATTCGGCAGAGTTCATCAAGCCTCCGGGTACTAACAAAAACGATACGATGGCTCAAATGCGAGCGACAATAAACGAACCTGCGGGACCTGATTTCTACCGTTATTTTACCTCAACAAATGGTAGCAGTTATATCGCAGGGCGGCAATCTATTACAGATGATGGCTTTTTTGATGGCATTACAGCAAAGTTTAATTTATTGAAATCAGAACCCCGTAACTCTAATACACCTGCCGAATTATTCGGACTTTTCAAGCGCGGGGATACTGTTTCTATTAAATTTTGTACGATTGATAAAGCGCATTTCAATTTTTGGAATACCCTCGAAGCCAATGCTAATAACGGCGGCCCATTCGGGACTTACACACGTGTAAGGTTTAATATTGATGGCGGGTTAGGTATTTGGGGGGGGTATAATGCTACTTATTTTGATGCGATTGTGCCTAAAAAATAGACTCTTATTCGCATGTAAAACGAAAACCCCGAATATCCTTTAATTGGATATTCGGGGTTTTCGTTTTATATGCGAATAAAGGTTTGTTGAGATTTGAAACCATTATTTACATTTATACTGAAAATCATAATTCAACCTATTTCTAATATAGCACTTAAAACGTACCTAATACCATCATATTATCCAAATTAGGTTCTTTGCTGCCGCCTTGAGGTTCTCGAGTAATAGCAAATGTTCTAACATTATCATTTGTTTTCATTATTTGTACACCTCCTGCGTCGCTATCGAAAACACCCGCATCAATAGGCTTAGATGTTCCAATTGCCCATAATTGATACTGTTGCCCCTTGTCTGGTTTAGGTAAACTACCAGTAGAGAGGATAGTTACCCCTTGTTCGGGATTCCAGAACACGATTGCCTCGTAAGGCTTTTTCTTATTCGGGTCCTTCTCTGGGTCAATCAACTTAACAGGTATTGTTTTATTATCTTTCAAAATATTCACCTTAAACTCCATATCCGCAATTGCCTTTTGGTTTTTCAAAAGTTGCGTATTTTGTTCTTGCTCACATTTTTCTTTATCTGCTTTGAGTGAATGATATTTATTATACAACAAAAATGTACTGATACCTAACAAAACTGCTATACCCCAAGGCAAAAAGCTCAAAATACTGAGGGGGGGCTTGATAGTATTAATAGGTTCAGACGTTTCATTAAGGCTATCAATGCCGATATCATTTTTGATTTTATTTAAAATTTCGTCTTTCAATTCGGGTCTTGGTGCAATGCTATGGGCTTGTGCATAAGCTTGCATAGCGCGTTCAGCGTCGTCTATTTCGGTCTGAACTTCGGGATATTGGCGTGCCATAGCCGCAACCTCGGCTGCTTCTTGGGCAGTGAGCGCGTTCATCACGTACAATTCGATGACACCCGATTCTATGTATTCCCGAATATTCATGTTAAAAAAATTCTTTCAGTCTATAAATAGCCACGCGCAATCTGGTTTTCACCGTTCCGAGGGGTATTTGCAATAATTCAGCAGCCTCCACTTGCGTATAGCCTTGGAAGTAAATTAAATCAATTAAATTTTTATATTCTGGTGTTAATCGTTGTGTCAATTGTTTTAAATCAATAGTTTCTGTATTAAAGACGACGGATTGGCTAATATCAATATCGTTCACAACTTTTTCTAATTCTTGATTTGTCCGATTATAACCTTTTTGTCGCGTTGCATCAATGGCAGTATTCCGCGCAATGTTGACCATCCATGTGAAAAGCCTACCTTTAGACGCATCATAACTTTCTGCGTTTCGCCAAATTTTTGTAAAAACGTCTTGCAACACCTCCTCCGCAATTTCGTTTCGAGACACAATGCGGTTTACAACGCCATACAGCGCAGCCGAGTAGTTGTCGTAAAGATACGACAAACTGTTTACATCTTTGCGATGCAACATCTCAACGAGCTGTTCTTCGTGTATGGGTGATGCCACTTATTATGTTTCTTATTTTAAATTTGTGCGCAAATATATAAAAACAGAATGAATATCGCGCATTTTGAACGAAATAGAATAATCACGTTTTAGGTTTATGGTAATTTCTACTTCTTTTCAAGTGCGTACATTATTATCTTCGTAAAAAAGGTTTGAATGGTTTTAAATCTTATTTTTTTTATCAGATCTATTTTCTTATACTGATAATTAACAATTTCCATTAACAATTTCCATAGGTACAGTTTGATTTATCTTACCGTATTTTTTTGAACTAAATACTGAGGGGGTAGACCACATCTACTATTTTAGGGGCAGAATTTTGTTAAAGTTTCAAACGTTAACAAATTCCTTTCAAGACAAACTATTTATGCTTATTCACGCCTTTGAGGAAAGGAACAAAGCGGAAGGTATCGTTTTCTATAGTTTCAAATTCGTTGGTATTGTGTCTGACTATTTTTAGCATACGCTGCCCTTCGTCTTTACCAACGGGAATAATTAAGATACCCCCAATTGCCAACTGCTGTCGCAAGGCTTCGGGTACGGCGGGAATACCTGCTGTGACAATTATTTTATGAAAGGGCGCATATTCAGGTAAGCCATTTGTCCCGTCTTTAAAAAAGCATTTAATATTCGACAAATCTAATCTTTCTAATAGTCTTTTCGTGCGTTTATATAAATGTTCTTGCCTTTCGACAGTATAGACTTTTGCACCCAATAAAGCTAAAATAGCGGCTTGATAACCCGAGCCTGTGCCTATTTCTAAGATATTTTCACCTTGTTTGACAGCTAAAAGGGTAGTCATATACGCGACTGTGTAAGGCTGCGATATAGTTTGGTCATTGCCAATAGGAAAGGCTTTATCCATGTATGCCCATTCTTCAAAGGCTGTATCTAAAAAAAAATGACGCGGCAAGGAGGACATTGCCTCCAATACTTTTTCATCTTTAATGCCTTTTGCCTTTAGCTCATCTATTAATTGACGGCGCAAACCCTTGTGGCGATATGTATCGTTTAATTGCACAAAACTGTATTTAGATATTTAATTGCGAATTTTTACAAAGATACGTAAATGTACGATAATAGATGTACGATAGATTAAAATATTGATTATCAATTATTTATATTAAGCCGTGGAAGGGTTTCGGCTATAATAATCAAATCACCGCCTTTCGTTGGGTGAATTTCAAAAAAGCCATCTTTATCCCATTTCAATTTACCGCATAACCGAATAGTATCGGTAGGTTTAAGAGGGGTGTCCTCGTATTGCATACGTACATGCGGGAACACTTCTGAACGTATATAACGTATATCTTCAAATTTTAAAACTGGGGGATGCTTGCTTTTATCAAAAAAATCTAATTCACTTTCAAATATAGATAAAGATTGAAGGCGAATATCAATCGTTTTCAGACCATCAGACGATTTTACCATTTGCACTATAGTACCCTTCGCCACTATCCACAAATTATATTCATCCCACCCTCTCGCCAATCCCGCTTCTTTGATGGGGGTAGTGACAATACTTATACCTCTGTCCAATACTTTTAATTTCTTATTGACCTCTTTTCTCAAAAAAGGTACTATATCGACATCTGTTATTAATACAGGTGAGGGATACCCGAATACGTGGGTGCTCAATCTCGATAATTTTGTTTTTATGGCAGTGGGTAGTATGGTATAGATGAGTAGTGCGAATGGATTTATGAGAAACGCCATTATAACTCGCAAGGCAAAGGATAGTATGAGGAAAAAAGTATTCAAAATGATAAGCAAAATGCCTAAAATGATGAAAAAAAGAACAGAAATGCCTTTCAAGCACGTACTAATCACTGAACCCAATGCCCAGTGTTCATGACTTTTTACGTTAGTTATGAAAGCCCTAAAATCTCTGATATTTAGTAAAAATTGATTTGAAACACGTATCCAGAATAAGGTGAGTGTTTTCATTAACCTTGTATAGTACCGCGCCATCGTGATATTTTTGGTGTTATGTCATTATTTTAAAGGTAAATGTACATATAACTTTTCAAAAAAAAATAAGGCTACTCTTGCGAGATAGCCTTATTTTTTTTTTAATAAAGAAATGCTTAATCTACCTCAAAATATTCACAATCAAGCTGAAAGCATGACTGAGGGGGTAGCATAATCTTAGTTATTATTGATTGGTGTCACTTTTGCTGCCAGAGGGTCAGTATTGACTTTTGCTGCCAAACCATGCGCTACCAAAGTATAAATTTTACCTTCTACAAAATCAACGTTAGGCACTGTCAATAATAAATTGGTTGTACCAGTTACTTTTACTTTAATGTCATACTTGCCTTTAGCAATTTCGACGAAGTCTTTGGCATCTTTAAATTTGACGGCAGTAAAATCATTGCGACTTGTAGCCACACCACCTGGTGCAACTGCCTCAATATCAACGGCAACACCACCTGGTATATCAGAGATAAGGTGTATCAAACGCACTTTCGCCTTCGTCACTGCGGGAGCAGTTAAGGCATCAGTTGCAGCTAAGATACGCACAGTTTTACTGGCATCATTATCTAAATATGCAAAGAAGGAGTAACCAACATCTTTGTTTACTTTTAAGCTCAAAGAGTCTATGGAAGCACCCGTAGCAGTTTTTGTTACAAATTTTTGAGCAGTAGTACCCGCTTCGACTTGCACATAGCCGCTATTTAAGCCGTATGTTAAAGAGGTTGCTGTTTGCTTTGTGGCATTTAAAAATAAATCAACGGCTGCCGCCGTTGGTGCGCCATGGAACAACATAGCTTTACCATACTCTTTTACAACGGGCGCAACGGGGTCGTCCGCTACACAAGATGACATAGAAAGGGCAGATATTGCTATTAAAGCAAAGAAAAAATGTTTTAATCGAATTGTAGCTTTCATTTCTAAATGAACGGTTTGTTAAAAAATGCAGGTGATTAAATATGTTTTTAATAAAAACGCCACACAAAGAAACGACTTTGTATGGTGTTTTTATTATTGCAAGCGTTAAATTTTACTTAAAACATGTTAAAAAACGCAGTTTTATAATATGTAATATATATGATTTTTACATCAACTTTGAGTATTGAAATAAGTCATGAGGCTAAATGTATGAATTAAATTATTGACTATCAATAATATATAAATTATATTAATGCTTCATGACCAATATTTTATCAATACGCATACCATCCATATCCATTACTTCAAAAGCGAAATTATTCCACTTCACTATTTCGCCTGTACGCGGTAAGGCTTCGAGAGTATGTAATAGAAACCCACTAATGGTATGAAAGCCTTCGCGGTTGTGGGTATCGTCATCAATATCAAATTCGTTCAAAAAGTCGTCCCATGGATATTGACCATCTATCAACCACGACCCGTCTTCGCGTTGTATCAAATCGTAAGATATTTTGCCATCGTCTTGCGATATATCACCCACGAGCGCATCAAATACGTCATTAATTGTGACAATACCGACCAAAGTACCATATTCATCAACCACCAGACCTTGATGGATGCGCGAGTCCTTAAATTTCTCTAATGCCGTGTACGCACTCATACTCTCGGGGAAATAATTGACCGTGCGTACCAATGAAGACAAATCTACATTTTGCTTTTTAAGCATCACAGATAGAAGGTCTTTAACATTCACAATACCTTTAACATTGTCCAATTC
The DNA here is from genome assembly GCA_043768285.1 of Saprospiraceae bacterium. Taxonomy (GTDB): domain Bacteria; phylum Bacteroidota; class Bacteroidia; order Chitinophagales; family Saprospiraceae; genus JAAFJT01. The sequence continues at coordinate 8,307 of JAYVKQ010000558.1, forward strand.
GTCTTCACAAACGGGATAAACGGCGTGCTTTTGCGTCTGCACTTTCTGCAAATTGACTTCAAGAGGGTCTTTTATATCTAACCAAACAATTTCGCCACGGTTTGTCATCAATGTGCCGACTTTTTTATCACCTAAGTGAAAAACTCGTTCAACGATGTCTTGTTCGATTTCTTCAATCGTACCAGCCGTTGCGCCTTCGTCAATAATGGCTTTTATTTCTTCTTCTGTTACCTTTGACTCATCTTTTTTGATACCCATAATCCGCATGGATAAATCGGTTGAAATACTCAAAAGCCACACGAAGGGGCGCATCAAGGTAGCAACCCAACTCATTGGAATAGAGACGAATTGCGAAATAGCTTCGGGCTTCGACATACCAATGCGCTTTGGTATCATTTCACCGAAGGCTATCGTGATATAACCAATAAATAATACGTTTAAGGCTACAGCAATGGGCTTAGCATAATGCCCAACATAAGGACTAAGGTAGGGTTCTATTTTATCGGCATACTCTTCACCACCCACAGCACCAATGATGATGCTAATAAGCGTGATGCCTATTTGAGTGGTAGAAAGAAACTTATTGGGAGCGTTTGTGAGAGCAATTGCCGCCTTTGCACCTGCGTTGCCCTTTTTGGCAGCTATTTCGAGGCGCGTTTTGCGAGCCGTGATTAATGCCGTTTCCGACATCACAAATAGACCAGTAATTAAAACTAAAAGAAGGAGTAAAAGAAATAATTCCATTGTATATTTAGAAAAAGAAGCGCAAAGTTAATACTTTTTATGATATTGCGCTAAATTTGTTTGGTTATCCATAATGTTTATAATATGAGTAACGTCGTTATTCTCGAAGCGCAGTATTTCCCACCGCTTGAATATCTTTCAAAGATAATACTTTTTAGCAATATTTCAATAGAAGCCCACGAGCATTATCAAAAGGGAAGCTATCGCAATCGGTGTCATATTGCAACATCGCAAGGCGTGCAAGCTTTGAGTGTTCCTTTAAAAAAAGGTAAAAATGCCCAAATGCCCATTCGTGATGTTGCTATTGCTTACGATATTGATTGGCAACGCCAACACTGGCAAAGCCTCAAAACAGCCTATGGCTCTGCGCCTTTTTGGGAACATTACGCGCCCATGCTCGAACCTTTATTTTCTAAAAAAAACACTTATCTTTTTGATTTGAATCTTGATATTTTAGATTTTATTTTAAAAATATTAAAAATAAAGAATAGTATAACCATAACATTAACAGATACTTATGTAGCTGAAAATGCAGATGACACATCCTTAATAAATCGGGAGGGGGTGCTTGATTTACGCAATCAAATATCACCCAAGCGGACTTCACTATACGGGGCAAAGTATGCTCAAGTTTTTGAAGACAAACACGGTTTTTTACCCAATTTGAGTATCTTAGACGCAGTATTATGTTGTGGTAATCATGCCCTTTCTTCACTTTCACGATGATATTAACGACCACCACCGCCTTACAAATAAATCAAATACTGCGACAAGGTAGCCTGATTTTAATATCCGTTCTTCTTGCCAAAAGTGGACTACCAATGTCCGATATTGGTATCTACGAAAGCCTTATTTTTGTAGGGACGACGACTACTTTTTTTTGGATAAATGCGCTGACACAAGGTACTTTATCTTTTTTTGCAACAAATATGGTGCAAAAGCTCCATCACGCGGAAAGCATGACTGAGGGGGTAGGTGTAACGGAACAGCCTTCCGTTGGAGGCAGTGAACCACAACAAAACAGCCTTCCGTTGTCCAACCATGACACTTTAATATTTAATATATTTTTAATATTTAATGCTTTAAACATAGGGTTTTTCCTTATTTTATTTTTTTTTAAAAGTCCTATTTTATCCTTACTTATTGGCAAACCCGATTTGCCCTATTTTAATATCTACGTTTTTTATATTCTTATCAATCTACCACCACTTGCCTTAGAAAGCTTTTGGACAATTGATAATAAACCCTATCATATTGTCACCTACGCCATTGTGTCACATATCGGTTTACCGTTGGCTATGATAATACCCATATGGTTTGGTTATGGTTTAAATGTAAGTATTGTTGCCATGATTACCCTTGCGCTTGTGCGATATATATGGTTGATTATCAGTGTTTTAAAAGTAAAGCAATGGATAATTGATATATCACTCATCCGTTCTTTTATGCGCTTGTGTATGCCGTTAATGGGTTATTTTATATTAGGTGGACTGAGTACCGCGTTTAGTGGATGGTTAATCAATTGGTATTATCTAAGTGATTTAGATACATTTGCCATATACAGATTTGGCGCAAGGGAGTTTCCTCTTTCTATGGCTTTGATGATGGGATTGAGTAATGCTGTTGTGCCGTTATTAGTGATAAAGGATGGAAAAAATATTCTAAATACTGAGGGGGTATCTTTTTTGAAAAAAAAATCATTGCGATTGTGGCATTGGTTGTTTCCAATATCTATTCTATTGATGCTTTACTCAAAACGGTTATTTGAACTTGTATTTAATCCTGATTTTGTAGCCAGTGCTGCCGTTTTTAACGTGTTTTTATTATTTTTAATAGTGCGGGCTTTATTTCCTCAAAGCATAGTATTGGCATTAAAAGAAACAAAAGTAATGCTCTGGATTTCGCTTTGCGAGACGCTTTTGATTATCTTACTGTGTAGTGTTTTGGTTTTTCCATTCGGTATGGTAGGCGTGGCGTGGGGATTGTTTTTTGGCTATTTATTTGAAAAAATAGGGATGATTATTTTTTTAAAAAAGAAATACAAGATAACATGGTCGAGTTATACGGAGACCCAATGGTTTTGGCTTTATTCTTTTTGTTTATTGCTAACTTATTGTTTGTCAATTATATATGCGTAAATGAAAAAAAAAGATATACTTTTCATTGCTTATTTTTTTCCGCCCATCAAAACAGTTGGCGTATTTAGAAGTTATTATCTATCAAAATACTCAAAAGCTCATTACGAAAATATCTATATCATTTCGACAACCAATTATAGAAATATGCCCCAAGAGCCAATGAATACTGAGGGGGTGCATATTTCAAGGGCTTTCACGTTTGACTATCGAACTTTAATATCGTTGCGCCAAAAACAATCCATTCATTTATCAGAGAGTTTCAAAAAAAAATATGCCTTAAAAAGCATTATGAAACTCATATATGGTTTCCCTTTTAATATACTGTTGGGTGAAGGTGGATTAATCTATATCTTGAGCGCATTTTTTATTGCCTTGCGTTTGATTAGAAAAAATAATATACGCATTATGTATTCCTCTTTTTCGCCTTATGCCGACCATATTGTCGCCTATCTATTGAAAATATGCTATCCTAATATCCAATGGGTCGCCGATTTTAGAGACCTGCACGTAGATCCGTATTATGAGATGGTGTACTGGAAACGCTTTCAACATTGGTGTAATCATAAAATTTTGAAAAAAGCTAATTTGGTAACTACCGTTTCAGATGGTTTGGCTACACATTTAAAAGCATATCACCCTCATATATATGCGTTTAAGAATGGCATACAACCTATTTCGCTCAAACATGAGCTACCCCCGCAGTCATTTTCAAAATTTACGATAGCTTATACAGGTTCTATGTTTGGAGACGCGCGCAATCCTATTCTCTTCCTTGAAGTAGTTAGTGATTTAATAAAAAATAATGTGTTTACGAAAGAAAATTTTCAAATTATATATGCGGGAAAAGATACTGCTCTATGGCACATGTGGATTGATAGATATGTGCTTCACAATTTTTTTATATCAAAAGGTATGGTAAGTCACGCCGAAGCCCAAGCTATTCAACGACAAGCGCACATAAACTTGTTATTGACTTCTGCCTTAAAAGATTGGACGGGCATCATGACGGGTAAAATATACGAATACTTAGCCGCTCAAAACCCTGTTTTGGTATTGATAGATGGCACACAAGATATTGAATATGAAACGTTTATAACGGATTTGGATGCAGGATTAGTAGGCTACAATGACCATTCTTTTGACATAGTAAAAGCTTTTATTAAAGATAAGTATGAAGAATGGAAAAAAAATGGATATGTGCAATCAACAATTATTAGTGATAAATTGAAGACAATGACATGGGAGAATATAGTTGAAAAACTCTGGAAAACAGTACAAAGCCGTTAGTTAGCTAATTCTATTTATTTTTCTGGAATTCTATAAATGTTAATATAACAAAAGAGCCAAACCAAAATGAATTGGTTTAGCTCTTTTATTTTTAGGAAAAGGTATCTCTTAGTTAGCAGATACACCCAAAGCCTTCATTGTTTCAACGTTCAAGTTGCCAGTAGGTAAACCTTTGTCTGTTTGAAATTTAGTCAAAGCAGCCTTAGTTCTTGCACCCATGATGTCGTCTTCTGGACCAGGGTCATAACCTCTTTCTTTCAATGCACGCTGAATAGCACGCACTGTAGAGCCAGTTATTTTGTCGTTACATACAACTTCTCTCCACTCAGAGAAGCCACCAGCTTTAACCAAACGACGCTTAGTTACTGTTGAATACTCAGCGGGAACTTGAATTTCGCGTACCGCAGGTGCAGCAGCAGCTACACTTTTAGCAACAGTGTTGTAAACACCAGGAATGTCTTCCTCACGGAAAGAAGCGGGCGTTTTAACAACTTGCTTAGTTACTGTAGAGTATTGTGCAGGCACAACTTCCTCACGAGTAGTAGCAGGCGTTTTAACAATTTGCTTAGTTACAGTAGAATACTGAGCAGGAATAGCTTCCTCACGGACAGAAGCGGGCGTTTTAACAACTTGCTTAGTTACAGTAGAATATTGTGCAGGCACAACTTCTTCGCGAACTGTTTCAGGCGTTTTAACAACTTGCTTAGTTACAGTTTTGTACTCAGCGGGAATGATTTCTTCACGTACACTTTCAGGTGTTTTAACAACTTGCTTTGTGATAGTTTTGTATTCACCAGGAATAACTTCTTCACGAGTAGTAGCAGGCGTTTTAACAACTTGCTTTGTACGAGTAGCCATTTTAGCTGGAGTAGGCGTGCGCTTTACGCAACCGCTGTTAGCAACGCCAGAACCATCACAGCCTTTGTTTACTTGCTTAGTGATAGTTTTGTACTCAGCGGGTACTTCAACCAAACACCAAACCAAACAATCATTAGGGTCAGCAGACAAACAGTTTTGACTTGCTTGTTTTTTTACCCACTTAGTTTGTGCAGGAGTAACCATTACTTTATCCGTAACAGGTTCCATTTTTGGTTGCATAACAGTTACTTTTTCGCCAGCGGGTTCTGCTTCATATTGTTCAGTTTCTGTTGCATACGTAGCAGGAACTTCAATAAGACGCTTACTTTCAGGCTTAACCATTAGCTTTTCAGTTTCCGTTGAATAAGCAGCAGGAACTGGGATAAGACGCTTGCTCTCAGCTTTAACCATTACTTTTTCAGTAGCGGTTTCGTAAGTAGCTGGAACTGGAATCATACGCTTAGTTTCAGGCTTAACCATTACTTGCTCAGTAATAGTTTCGTAAGTAGCTGGAACTGGCACCATGCGCTTGCTTTCAGGCTTAACCATTACTTGCTCAGTAACAGTCTCGAAAGTAGCGGGAATAGTCACTACGCGCTTGCTCGCAGGCTTGACCATTACTTGCTCAGTAACGGTTTCGTAAGTAGCTGGGCTGGTTACAATACGCTTAGAAGGAGCCTTAACCATTACTTGCTCTGTCGTTTTGCTGTAGGTACCCGGCGTAGATTCGTAGCGAATCGAAGCACCCTTGGTTTCTACTTGCTCAGTTACAGTCTCATACTGGTCAGGTATCATACACTTAGCGTAACATTTACCCGGCTGTGAGTTGGGCGGCGTATCGCCCGGTTGCGCCATAGCAACTACGGCGCAAAAAGATAATGCTGCAGACAAGATAAGATTTAATCTTCTCATAACTCTGAGTTTGGTTTAAATGATTTAATTAGACAATTTTATTACTATATGTTGCAATTTAGAACTGCCAGAATTTGACAAAGCGAAAGATAAACGCTTTATAATTGGCGAATATACATTGTATGTATTTTTGCGAGGGCGAAATTAGAAATTTTTTGCATAGCAAAGAAAATGCTTGCGAATAATTTTTGAATGTAGCTCGTAATCCATACTTTCAGTAATAGATTTTACTGAGCCATCCTTGAATAAAATTTTGATTTCTTCCTTCGTTTTGTTATATGTTTGGTTACTTTCCATGCCTGTGAAAACAAAATAATTAATATTTGTTTTTGAGGGAATATATGATATGATTCTTTGACGAATCGTTTCTATATAGTCACGCTCGAATGGCATATTTTGCCATTCTAATTTAAAAAGTTTTCTATTGAGTATGCTTTTTGCGAGGAATGATAAGGTGAAGTCGGGGTGATTTGTCCATAATTTTAGAGAAGCAATTATATCAAAGTCATCGAGTTTGGCAAATTGTTCTATGATAGTATTATGGTCGTTGGTGTGTAATGTTTTAGTTTGTTTAAAAAAGAAATTTAAGCTGCCAAAAGTTTCTACGGGTATCCCCTCAGTATTGAGTTCTTTTGCACGTTTTAGAACATTAATCAGCATTTGCTCGGAAGAAAGCACAGCTTTATGCAAGTACACTTGCCAATACATTAATCTGCGCGAAATTAAAAACTTCTCGATAGAGTAAATGCCCTTTTCTTCTACTACTAATTCGCCATTATGCACATTGAGCATTTTGATAATTCTATCGTAGCCAATAACCCCTTCCGAAACGCCCGTATAAAACGAGTCGCGGTTAAGGTAATCCAACCTATCCATATCCAATTGACCGCTCACGAGTTGATGCAGAAAATGCTTAGGATATTTATCTTGAAATATAGTGATAGCCGTTGTCAACTTACCTTCAAACTCTTCATTCAAAGCCTCCATAAACATTATAGATAACTCCTCATGATGTACGTCAATAATGGTATGTTCCAGTGCATGTGAAAAAGGACCATGACCAATATCATGCAGCAAGATAGCAAGGCAAACTCCTTCAGCTTCTTCACTCGTAATATCAACTCCCTTTTGTCGCAATACTTCTATCGCTTGGGTCATTAGATGGTAGGCACCTATGGCATGATGAAAACGCGTGTGATGCGCACCCGGATACACGTAATAAGTCAGTGCTGTTTGCGCTATCCGCCGAAGCCTTTGAAAATAAGGGTGATCTATTATATCTAATAACAGACTCGGTTTCGGAAAAGAAACGAACCCATAAACGGGGTCATTGAAAATTTTTACACTATTTGTCATGCAACGCTTATACGTTCACAAAGATAGGAAACAATATTGAATATTAAGAAACTTTTTTTTATAAATAATTTTAAAAAACATATATTAACAATAATTTTTCAATCCTATTTATTTTGTTATCTCTTTTAAAAAAAGAAAACAGGGATTTACAATCAATAAGATATAAGTTTAATAAAATAATATTTATTTTTTATTTATTTGAATAAAAACCTATAAAAGGTATTTTTAAAAACATGAATTTTTCTTGTATCATGAATAGAATTGATGTTTATTTTAAAATTACTTGTCTTATTCTGACCAAACGCAGCAAAAGGGCTTCTAACTCAGGCAGTGGTAACATATTCGCGCCGTCGCTTTTTGCAACTGAGGGGTTTGGATGCGTTTCAATAAATAAACCATCGACACCTACAGCTACGGCAGCTCTCGCTATGGTTTCTATCAAGGCTGGTTTACCTCCTGTTACACCCGTTTTTGAGTTGGGCTGTTGGAGTGAGTGCGTACAATCCATAATTACTTTTGCGCCCAATTGTTGCATCTCTGGTATGTTTCTATAATCAACCACTAAATCTTGATAGCCAAAAGTATTACCTCTTTCAGTCAGCATTACCTTATTATTGCCACTGTCTATTACTTTTTGCATGGCATGACCCATCGTTTCGATGGATGCAAATTGTCCTTTTTTGATATTTACAGTCCTCCCTGTTTTGGCAGCTGCTACCAAAAGGCTCGTTTGACGACACAGGAAAGCGGGTATTTGAAGTATATCCACATAGTCCGCTGCCATACTTGCTTCTTCATCGGCGTGTATATCTGTTGTGGTGGGTAGGTTGAAGGTTTCACCTACTTTTTTCAAAATTTTTAAAGATTTTTTATCACCGATACCCGTAAAGCTATCAATGCGCGAACGATTGGCTTTGCGATATGACCCTTTAAAAATATAGGGAATATGTAATTTTTGACAAATTGTTGCCACTTTCTCCGCAATATCCATTGCCATTGTTTCGCTTTCAATGGCGCAAGGACCCGCGATGAGGAAAAAATTTTGGCTGTCTAAATGTTTTAAGTTAGGTATGTGCTGTAAGTCCATATTGGTGTTGATATATTTTTAAAAAAACTTTTTTGCCGCGTTCAGTCAATACATAATCCTCAAAATCTAAGTATATATTGTCTATTTTCTCCAATTCGGGGCGTTTGTGCGGCGTGATAATGACAATATGTTTTGATAAAGAAAATAATTGTAACACTAAAGGCTGCAACATTTTATCGGGACACAAGTGCATCGCAAAACTACATATAATGGCTGAAAATATGGAGGAACGACATCCCGATACAATCGGGACTGCGGGGGTATCATATTTCGGTAAGTCAAAAGTAAAATTGCCTTTTACAACATCTTCAAAGTTGTAAGTAAAGCAAGGCTTTTTAGTATTATTTTCAAAAAGAATGTGCGTGTATGGGTCGCAGCCAATACTATTTGGGAAGCCCATTTTTTGTAACGCCATCGTCACTTCGCCACCACCACTACAAAAATCTAAGATATGGGTGTAATCAATACGTTCCTTATTTTTCTGCAAAAGGCTTTCAATGTACGAGAAATGCGGGTTTTCGTACGCAGTGGCGTTGGTTTTGTAGAATGTTTCAACGCCTTGGTCGGCGTATTCATTTCGGATGGCTTTCATGCGATTGACCCCTCAGTATTTTTATCACTTTTTCATCATATTATACCGTCTTTGCAAACTATCGTACAAAGGGTCAGTCGAAGGTACTTGATAATTTTTATATTTTCTAAATGGATTGAGATTGATATAGCGTTTGGGATTTAATCTTAAATCTTGCATCAAGGCTTGGGTCATGATGAGGGTATGGTTGAGGCTGGTATAAACGCTGTCATTGGTAGCAAATTTGCCCACTGTGCCTTCTCCTGCGTTCACTTTTTTTAAGGTAGTCGTTAATTGGGCAAGGCTATTTTGGGTTTCAGTGAGTGTTTTTTTCAACTCATCTACACTTTGCCCAACGCCGTCTGTGGCTTTATTTATTTTTGAAAAATCTATCGTATTTGCTCTGCCCGACACATCGTTTAGGTTGGTCATCATACTCGATATTTTTTCGTTATTAGTTTTCAAATTTTCAGTGATAGATGCCACATTGCCCAATGTCGCGTTCAAACTGCTTGAAGAAGCCATCATTAATTTATTCAAAGCTGCCGTTGTGCTTTCCAAGTTATTGACAATGGTTTGCACATCGCGGAGCGTTTTGCCTACCTCATTGTCGGGCTGTTTGAGGCTATATTTCAAAGTATCAAAAAGGCGGTTCATACCATTTGAAGCCTTATCAATATAGGGGTCTATATCTTCAGGTGTGCCTAAAAATGATTCAATAGAACTCATCGTCACGCCTGTAATATAGTCGTCATTTTGAGCGCAATCTGCCCCATTACAAGGTTTATTGAATTCCAACTTCATCGCTTCACCGCCCAACGCGCCGTTGGCGAATAATATAGCACGGGCATTTTTAGGAATACCTGGATTTTGATTAAATTTCAAAATCAAGGTAACATACTCAACATTAGTAGGGTCGAATACAAAATCTTTGACAGCACCAATATTGATACCTCTAAAATAAATTGGAGAGGAACGGCTGATTTGTTTGGCATCTCTAACTTTTACTTTTAAAATCAAAGATCTATCAACGATGCCTTCGCCTTTTAAAAATTTATAACCCCACACTGCCAAAGCTATGGCAACTGTAGCAAAAATACCTATTTTGACTTCGTTTGAAATTTTTATCATCTTAAGTTGAGGAGTATCTGAATTGATTTAAGTGAGTGCCAATAGAAACGCGGATAATGCGAATTTTGTTAGATTTATACGATTTTTTATATCTTAAACTGGAAAAATCTGTGTAAATCCAACAAAATTCGCGTTGTCCGCGCTCCTATTATCTCTTGTTCAGCAATGCGGGTGCAAAATTAGAATTTAGATTGATATTATTTATAGTCATCTAAATTTACCCGCTTACCATTTTTATAGACCACTATGAAAGCATCTGGAAAACCCGAAGCCCGCATTTTTTTTAAGGCAGTACTTGCATCTATATAAGTGTCTATGCCTGTTTTAAAATATTTATAAATATTCCCTTCTCTTGTCACTTCAAGTTCTTCTACGTTTTTCCATTTAGCTGTTTGGCTCACATCTTTTGAAGAAGTTGCTAATTGTATTTTATAAACGACCCCGTCAGTATTTGGAACTAATGTAGCCTTAGCCATTTTTAATTCTTTGGTTTCAACGGCTGCTTTATATTTGACAAAAGCTAAAAAGATGGATTCGGAAATCGTCTCCTGCCCGCCTTCGCTACTGATAAATGCCCCCTCAGTCATATTATTCAAAAAGCCTGTTTCTATCAATACGCTTGGCATTGCTGTTTGGCGCAAGACCACAAAGCCCGCTTGCTTCACGCCAAAACTGCGTCTGCCTGCATTGTCTTTAAGGCTTTGCTCTACGAATTTGCCGAACAAAATACTTTTATCCAAATAAGCATTTTGATACAAACTAAAAATAATATAGGCTTCGTTAGTGTTGGGGTCGAAACCATCGTATTGCTGTTGGTAGTCATTTTCTAAGAGAATAGAAGCATTTTCACGCTTGGCAACTATGAGGTTTTCCTCCATTCTATGTGTCCCTAAAACATACGTCTCTGTACCCATCGGTTGCCCTTGGTCGCTGGAGTTGCAATGGATGGAGATAAAAAGGTCAACTTTCGCTTTATTGGCGATTTCGGCACGACGGTGCAATTCGATAAACTCATCTTTATCGCGTGTGTATATGATTTCGATATTCGGATAAGCCTCCTTCATCTTTTGCCCCAACTTCAAAGCAATGGCTAAGGTATTTTTTTTCTCCATACCTACGCTGGATTCGCAGCCTGAATCCTTGCCACCATGCCCCGCGTCAATAACAACTTTTTTTATATGGTATTCCGTAGCATCATTTTCAACATTGGTTGTACCTTTGTCGCCGCTGACAGGAACAGTTAAAGTTGCGTTAAAATTAGCGTTAGATTGTTTGGTAGGCGGCAATAGTGCCAAAATGGGCGTTAATAGAATTGCTAAATACCTCATTAGTACGTTTCGTTTTAAAAAAATAAGCGTCTTTTTGACTTTAAATCGCATCGTGAACTACCCCCTCAGTATTTTTTGGCTTTCATGGTGATTTCTTTTGCATATTTACACCATATATAGTGTAGATATAGTTGGTGTTACTTGAAAACCATTTAACCTCAAATACGTTCCTCGGAGGATTTTATTTTAAAATATGTGCAAAAATAATACTTTTTATACTTTGAATAAGCGTTTCTTCATTTTTTTCATTTTTTTATATTCTTGTTTGACGTGTTTGAACGCTCAGATACCCGATTCTATTTTTAAAAAACAATTTAACAATACATTGCTGCCTGATAGTATAGCTAAACGGACGGTTATGCAAAAAGATACGCCCGATATTATCACAACGGATATTCTCTATTCCAAAGATTCTTTAGACGCTGTTGTAGATTATGGGAGCAAAGATTCGATTATATTCGACAATGCGCACAATCTTGTGCATCTCTATGGGGCGGCTTATGTCAATTATCAAGATTTAAAACTTACGGCGCACTATATTGTCATTGATCTTACTAATAATATTGCGACTGCCGAACCTTCTACGGATAGTCTCGGCAAACAAAAAGGCATTCCCAATTTCAAAGATAAAACGCAAGAATTTAATGCCAAAAAAATGCGGTATAACTTCCGCACCCAAAAAGGCGTGGTCTATGACGTAACGACCAAATACAACGATGCCTATGTGCATGGCGGGCTATCCAAATTTGTAGGGTCAAAGTCGTCTGCCGATTCTACCAAAAAAGATGACGTAGCATATAGTACCGATGCCATTTTCACAACCTGTAATGCCGACCATCCGCACTTTGGTATCCACAGCACAAAGCAAAAAGTGATACCTAATAAATTAATTGTTGTTGGTCCTTCCAACCTCGTTATTGGCGATATACCAACGCCTATATGGTTGCCTTTTGCGGCTTTTCCGTTAGCTCAAGGTAAAAAAACAGGCTTGATATTTCCGCGTAATTACCAATCTTCTCCGTTGTGGGGCTTTGGTTTTGAGAATATGGGCTGGTATTTTCCGATTAGCGATAATTATGACTTGACCGTGACGGGTGATATATACGTGCGTGGCACTTATGGTATCCGCGCGAGGTCAAATTATGTAAAAACCTATAGAAATAGTGGTAATTTTGAAATTGGCTACCGCAGCGTTATTTCCGAAAACACCCGCGCCGATTTTTACCGTGAGCCTTCTTGGAATATTCAATGGTCGCACTCAAAGGATTCGCGTTCCAATCCGTTGTGGGGTTTCAATGCCAATCTGAATTTGCAAGGCAGTACGGGCAAAACATTTAACAACTATCAAGGAACTACCAATAATGATTTTCAAAATGCAACCCGTAGCACGGTTGGTTCCAATATTGGTTTCACCCGCAATTTCCCAGGCAAACCTTATTCTTTGACAGGCGGTATGAATGCTTCTCAAAACTTATTCACCCGCGAGTTTACAGCGAGTTTACCCGATTTGGATTTTCGCTTACAAACCATTTTCCCTTTTAAGCGTGAAAAACGGGTAGGTGAAGAAAAATGGTATGAAAAAGTATCGTTCCAACTTTCTTCGAGTGCCCGCAGCCGTATTCAGACCAAAGATTCGCTGTTGTTAACCAAGAGAGTATTTGAGAATTGGCAGCAAGGGATTAAGACCGATTTGAGTTCAAATGTGAATTTTAATATTTTTAAATATTTTAATTTTTCTCCTTCAATATCATATAATGAAGCGTGGTATTTAAAAGAATTTAGACGTACTTTTGACCCTTCAAAAAGCATTTCGCGCTCTGACACATTATATAATCCTAAAGACTCGTCTGATTACACCATCAAAGAAACCATTTTGCAATCTGGCAAAGTTGATACGGTTCAAAGTACTGGTTTCAAAAGGGTGCATCAACTGTCGGCAGGGGCGAGTTTATCTACGCGCATATTCGGAACGCTGCAATTCAAAAAAGGTCCTATTCGGGCTATCCGCCACGTCATTACACCGAGCATTGGATTTAATTATTCACCGCGATATACACGGTACCAAGACAGCGTCAGATACGATAATAGAGACCCTTTCCAACGAATATATAACCTCTACGAAAATGCCATATTCGGCACGCCCTCCAATAGTGGCGTACAAAAAGCAATAACCTATTCATTTACCAATCTTTTTGAAGTGAAAACCTATAAAAAGCGCGATTCTACATTCAAAAAGACAAAATTATTGGAAAATGTGAGCGTGGCTGGTAGTTATAATATGGCGGCGGATTCGTTCAAATTCAGCCAAATAGCGATGAGCACGGGGACAAATTTCTTCAATGGCTTGACCACTTTGAGCGTCAATGCCCTTTTCGACCCCTACGCTATGGACGCATTCGGCAACCGTAAACAAGCGTTTTTGTTGAAAGAAAAAGGCAAGTTGTTGCGCATGGTCAATGCAACAGTGAATGTGAATACAGCTATCAGCATTGGCGATATTAAAAAGATATTTCAAGGCAATTTGAAAGAAGGAGAGCCAAGTTCAAATTCCTCATCTGCGCAACCTAAACAATCGAAAACGATTAAAAAAATTGCCAATGAGGAGGCATTTTTAGATATATTGGAAAGTTTCCGTTTGCAGCATAATTTTAGTGCCAGCCGCAGTAGTTTTGGTGGCAGAGACACCACCGTTTTCTCCAACGCTCTCTACACATCAGGCAACATACCACTCAGTAAAAAATGGCGTATTCAAGTCGGGAATATTGGCTACGACTTCGTTCAAAAGCAAATGACCTACCCCGATTTCGGCTTTTTCCGCGACCTCCATTGTTGGGAAATGGGTATGAACTATCAGCCCCTGCGGAATACCTATTCGTTTTTTCTCCGCGTCAAGCCAGGGACTTTGGATTTCTTGAAATTGCCTTATAATAAGAATATTGGGGATGCGTTTAGAAGATAGATAAGCAAATCAAGCCGCATTTTCAACATCGTTGGGCAGGAGACCCTGCGCAATCGCGTAATATCTTCCGCCTATTGGGAGATGAACGCCATCGCTCGTGCATCAGGGGCAACAGTAGAAATTTGGAGTTCTTCGGTGGTTTTTCCCTGTTCAGCCGCTGTTTTGAGTTGCTGTTGATAGGCTTCATATTCTATTCTTCTTTGAGATAAAGGGGTTAAGGTTTTTTCAATATCGGTCTTAGTTATACCCACAGATATAATAATGTCGGGTTGAATGCCTTTTGTATTATCAACCGTGTACGTAAAGCCTAAAGCTGATAAATCAAGCCAATCCACAAATGCGTCTAAAAATGGTTGGTTGCAGACTTGAAAAGGGGCTATGGTATCTATTATGATTTAGGAAAAGTACATATTTTATATGGTGAAATGTTGGAGGAAATGACCCAACTTAATGAAAAATAACAAGCCTATCAACGCCGTTGGAAAGCCTATTTTAAAAGTACCAATATCGTAGAACGTAAAAACATGAAACTACATGTGCAACATATTCCGTTGTGGTATTGGAAATATTTATCAGAAAAACAGTCGTGATTACGGACGTTCTACGAACGGCGCGAATTATTAAATAATGCCACTTTTCACTTTTGAAAAAGCCCTTTTCTTTCAAAAATTGGAAAAATAGGGCTTTTTTATTGCCAAATACTGAGGGGTGTTATGCCCAATTATTCAAGTCTTATTTTTTTAATACCTCAAATCACGCCCATTTGATATATTTCCGCCAGTTATGATTTTCTTTAAATCCCAATATTTCACGGATTTTGCGATTTGAAAACAAGGCTTCATGCTCTCCCAATTCACGGGTAATAGGCACGCCTTTGAAAAAACGTTCCGCCAACTCTTTACTTGGTAGGA
>JAYVKQ010000559.1:0-3401 GCA_043768285.1 Saprospiraceae bacterium
AAAAAAAAAGTGCGTAATCTATTGTATATCAATTTTGCGGAATTACTGTTTCGACAAAAAAAAAGTGCATAATCTATTGTATATCAATAAATTATGCGCTTTTTTTGACTTGTTTTTTATCTAAATTATTTCTTCAAAATTCCCTGTTTGCGTGTTTTTTTTAACACTGTCCCAATCAAAATAACGTCCATTCATGACGATATAGACCCCGTGTTTCAAAACTTGTGCAAATGCCAAAGCCGAACCCAAATTGAAAAAGCCATCGCTCGACGTACCGAAAGCGTAAGGAACCATTGCGCCTGAGAGGATGATAGTTTTCTTGATGTTTGAGGCAGCCAATATAGTGGCTGTTTTCACCATCGTATCTGTACCATGAGTAATGATTATTTTATCGCTTTCAGAGGATTGACAATTATGGGCAATGATTTGGCGGTCTGCATCGGTCATTTTTAAGCTGTCAATCATCATTAAAGTTTTCACATCAAAGTCAATCGTGCAACGTCCACGCGCGAGCATTTCTTTCAAATGCGTATCTTTGAAATACAATTCTCCTGTGATATAATTGTACTCTTTATCAAAAGTGCCACCTGTGACGAATATTTGTATCATAAAGATTTTAAAACGTAAATTATTGATAATCAATCAGTAATAACCATTATGGTTGTGTACTTTTCGCTTTCCAAACTGATGCTTTCATAAATTTTTTAAATTCCTCTATACCCATCGAACCCGCTTTACGGGCTACCTCATCGCCTTTTGACGAATAAAAAAGCATAGTCGGATAGGCATCTACGGCATAGGCGATTTTCATATTGGGTCCATTGCCTTTTTCGGCATTGACGCGGATGCTGATGCAGTTTTCGTTCATATAATCCGCTACCAATTCGTCGCGGAAAACGGATTGCTCCATGATTTTGCAAGGGGCACACCAGGAGGTATAAAAATCTATAAATAAGGTCTTATTTTGCTTTTGCGCCATTTTTAGGGCGTTATCAATATCGTCAGAATTGATGAAATTGACTAAGGCTTTGACGGGCTCTTCGGTATTTTCTTCGGGCGTTTCGTCCGTAGGTTTTTCTATTTTAGGTTTAGTAGGCGTTGAGGCGGTACTACCTTTTGACCCATTGCATGCGCCTAAAACGCCTACAACAAAGAGGACTGCTATAAACAAAAATACTTTATTCATATAGTTTATGTTAGTATTGTAAAAAATGGTTTTTTGATAATTATGCCTTATTTTACCTTTTCAATAATTTTATATGTTATTCTATTGTTTTTATTACTCAAACGCCCTCTATTTTCAAGCATAAAAGTATATCTCAAAAAAACGCTCCACGCAGCAATGGCACTAATGATAAAACCGACGCGCCCATCTAAAAACCCTTTTTTAAGAATAAAATGCTTAAAAAAACGGGCAAATGGCTTGAGTGTCAAATGAAAATAAGTGATTTTACCCGTTGTTGGGTCTTTATCTTCAGCCGACCAAAGGGCATATCGCTCTTGTTTTTGGATAAAATGATTCAAATCCTTAAACGTATAATGCTCAAATTTATTTTTTAAAAAACCGATTTTCAAGCCCTCTGTTACTATCTCTTCATGCACGCGATTGCTGTTGTAGCGACACACATCTCTTTTGATAAGGCGAATGGTTTTGTCGTTTTGCCAACCCGAATATTTCACTTTTTTACCCATAAAATAGTGGGTAAAGCCTATCCAATACGCATCAAAAGTTTGGCTTTGGTGATACGCATTTAATGCTGTAAGATTATTTTTGTCAATATCATTTGAAGTATGACCTATGGAAGAGGTTGCAAGAGAATAGTCTTTTTGATACTCAATTTCTCCCCTCAGTCCTGATTGCCTCTGGGTCTCACTATTGTACACTATTTCTTCAATTTCTGAACGCATTTCAGGGGTAGCACGCTCGTCTGCATCCATCAAAAGAATCCACTCGTGACAGGCAGTAGGGATAGCCCAGTTCTTTTGATGCGCAGGACTATAATAGTCTCGTTGCACAAACGTTACACGCGGATATTGAGCGACAATTGTGGGTGTACTGTCGGTACTGAATGAATCTACAACGATGATTTCGTCTGCCCAATTATAGACGGATTGAAGTGCTTTTTCAATGTTGTGTTCTTCGTTATATGTCGTAAAAATGACTGTTAAAGAAACCCGATTACTGTTCACGGTTGCAGTTAATATTTATTGAATAATATTGATTGATTAAATTTGCTATAAAATTAAGGTAAAAAAATGGTTATTCGTCTAAATTTTAAAAAAAATGACGTAAAATTGAATATTCGCCCTCATTGGTAGGGTTGATTGGTTCTAAAGTTACGGTCAATGAAAGTTCTATGTAGTGTCGAATTTATTCGACACCGTTTGTCCTGTGTCGAATAAATTCGACACCGTTCGTCATGTGTCGAATTTATTCGGCACCGTTTGTCTTGTGTCGAATAAATTCGACACCGTTCGTCATGTGTCGAATTTATTCGACACTACAGAAGCACTCAAATATGCCCTAATTAGCACTAACCAGCCCTGTCCTTTGGGTAAAATAGCACTTATCACCCACGCCATTCAAAAGTATTTATCATTTCCGTCACTTCTTTTTTCATAAAATCAACTATTGGTTTGAGCGAATCGGGTTTGGCTTCGGCGTTGAAATATAAGGCTCCGCGCATAAAATGCTTGCTACTATCCGTCAAATAAAATTGAAAAGGACAAGCCGCTGGACCTTGAATATCGAATATAAAGCCCGATACTTTATTTGGTTTGTTGATTGCAAATTCGTCAATATAATCGGCTTTAATATTGTGTTTACCTGCCAATTGAAACGCATCGGTGCGTAATTTTTCAAGCGTATTGACAGCATCTAAGCGGTAATAGCTGCAATATACGGTAGCGTTCAAGCCTTTAACGTTGATATTGAACCAACAATCAGAAGGGGCTTTTTCATCAAAAAACAGCCTATCTTGCTCAATAGTCGCTGTTTTTGGATAATTGAAAGTGAATTGGCAATAGTTTTCCTCGAACTTTTGATATGCGCGTTCTGGCAATACAACACGCGGATAGCCACGCGGCTTTGGTATATTGACTGTTTCTTCGCAGCTATATAATAATACAAGGTTGAATAGTGTTGATAAGATAATTTTTGATGAAAAACGCATATGTTAGGAAGTAATGAGTTATGAAACATTAGTATTCAAAAGATTTTTTTTAAAAATAAAGTATTGATTTTCAATAATTTACAATGCTTCTCGACAAAGGTTTAGTAAACGGAAAATTATTTTTTTTTCAAAAAAAATAATTTTCCGTTTACTAAACCTACGCACGAAACATTTTTAGTCAATTTACCAAAATCCTTTGAACACTAATGGTTATGAATGATGAGTTAT
>JAYVKQ010000560.1:0-3569 GCA_043768285.1 Saprospiraceae bacterium
TCATTCAAAATCAGTTTCCTAAACCACTGCTTAAAATTACAAATTATTTAAAATCAAATCTATATGTATAAATATTTAACCTTATTTCTACTTTTAATAGCGACTCCCTCCCTATTTGCGCAAGGCAAAACAGACAAATTACTATTAAAAATATTGAAAAAAAATAAAGCGCATTTTTGGCATATATTGAAATATCCAGAAGACTATCGGGTTCAAATTCTCTACACCCGTATTGATAGAGATGCTGCCAATTTTCCTATATTTAAGAGCTATCATTACCGTGTGGATAAAAACGAGTATTTCTATCCTGCCTCAACGGTAAAGTTTCCTGCTTGCCTATTGGCTTTAGAAAAATTGAATACTCTCAATAAACCTGAACTCAACCGCAAATCTTCTATGTTGATTGATTCTGCATATGCTGGGCAAACTAAGCAATACTTAGATAAAACCAATACTTTGAATAGTGGCTTACCAACTATTGAGCATTATATCAAAAAAATCCTATTGGTGAGTGATAACGATGCCTATAATCGCTTGTATGAATTTATTGGACAAGAGGCATTTAACGAAGGTTTATATAAAAAAGGATATGACAGTTTGCGTATCGTGCATCGCTTGTCCGTACCCCTATCGAGGGAGCAAAATCGGGCTACAAACCCCATAGAATTTACAAAACCTAATTCAACGCTTTATCCAATATATCGCCAACCATTGGTTGTAACTGATAAAGTATATGAACCTGAAAAGCCCATTGTGCTCGGCAAAGGCTACATGAAAGGTGGGCAATTGGTGCAAGAACCCTTCGATTTTACCTATAAAAACCATTTCCCAATCGAAAACCAACAGGCGATATTAAAAGCAACGCTTTTCCCCGAAAGTGTACCCGCTACGCAGCGTTTTAATTTAACTGACGATGATTATAAATTCATGTGGCAATTTATGTCGCAGCTACCCACCGAAACGCTGACCCCTCAGTATCCAGACGCTGATAGCACGGGTGCATGGGATAGTTATTGCAAATTTTTCATGTTTGGTGATAAGAAAACACCCATGCCGAAGAATGTCCGCATATTTAATAAGGTGGGCGATGCCTATGGCTTTTTGATTGATAATGCATATGTTGTAGATTTCGATAAAAAAGTAGAGTTCATGCTCACGGCGGTCATATATTGTAATGCCGACGGCGTTTTCAATGATGATAAATATGAGTATGATAGTGTAGGTTTTCCATTTATGGCAAATTTGGGCAATGCCATATATAACTATGAAGTCAAACGCAAACGGAAGATTAAGCCCAATTTGAGCAAGTTTGTGTTTAAATATGAAAAATGATTACGAGGTTACAAAGTTACGAGGTTACAAAGTTACAAAGTTAGTGACATTAAGGTTGTATTAGGCAGGGCGATTGAAATCGCCCGCTATTGATTTTTACCACGAAACCCCATCAATAGCGGGCGATTTCAATCGCCCTGCCTAATACAACCTTAAGGTCACTAACTTTGTAACCTTGTAAACATTTTTTGGCATACCTTTGGCGACAAAATAAAACTAACCTAAATATGTTACAAAATAAGTGCGAATACGTCAGAATATTAGTTGTTACACTTTGGAAAATAATTTGACAAAACGATTGATAATTTTTTTCTCCGACAAAATAAACTCTCTAACCCTGCGTTTTAGAAGCAAATTCATTCAAAAGCTGTTTTCTATTCAGAACTTTTCATCTAAAATATGTCCCAAGCGTAGCGAATGATGCACGACAAAGTAAAGGCTTGTTAAGGTTTGTTAAAAACCAACAATCTACTACAAATTTGGTATATCATTTTCTATATTTGTGCCATTAATTAAAAAACCGTTTCAAGCGACAATGAAGAAATTCCTGCAATTGAGCTTACTATTGATGTTGGGAACTACACTGACCCTCACATCATGCAAGAAAAAAGAAAAAAGTGCTACCACGGGTTGGAACTACAACGACCCAAAATGGGGTGGCTTTGAAAAACAAAAGTACGAAGGTCAAGCAACGGGCCCTAACCTTGTTTTGGTTGAAGGGGGTACTTTCAACATGGGTTTGACAGAGCAAGACGTTACCTTTGAGTGGAACAATGTTCCGCGTCGCGTCACTGTTTCTTCTTTCTATATGGACGAAACGGAGGTTTCTAATATTGACTATCGTGAATATTTGGATTGGTTGGAGCGCGTGTATGCTGCACAATATCCAGAGGTTTTGCAAAAAGCCTTACCTGATACCCTCGTTTGGCGCGACGAATTGTCGTTCAACGAACCTTTTGTTGAGAACTACTTCCGTCACCCGTCTTATGACGAGTATCCAGTAGTGGGTGTCAATTGGTTGCAAGCGAATGAGTATTGCAAATGGCGTACTGACCGTGTGAATGAGATGATTTTGATTGAACGCGGTATCTTGAACCCTGACCAAGAGCAAAAAAACGAAAACGTGTTCACTTCTGAAACGTA
Source organism: Saprospiraceae bacterium (assembly GCA_043768285.1). Lineage (GTDB taxonomy): Bacteria > Bacteroidota > Bacteroidia > Chitinophagales > Saprospiraceae > JAAFJT01. The sequence continues at coordinate 2,476 of JAYVKQ010000560.1, forward strand.
TTTGGCTGGTCAATATCAAGGTAGTGTGCGCAAAAATAAGAAAGATTTGAGAACAGGCGCAGAGCGTTCTGTTAGATATGAAGATGGTATCTTGTTGCCTTCTTATCGCCTACCAACAGAGGCTGAATGGGAATATGCGGCTTTAGGTTTGCAAGGTAATATGGCTTCATCTAAAGATGAGCGTATTACTGACCGCCGTATTTATCCTTGGAATGGTAACACTATTCGCTACCAACGCCATGACCGTAATCAAGGCGATATATTAGCGAACTTCAAGCGTGGTGTAGGTGACTATATGGGTATGGCAGGCAACTTGAATGACCATGCTTCTCATACAGCTCCTGTCCGCACTTTTATGCCCAATGATTTTGGTTTATATCAAATGGCGGGTAACGTCAATGAATGGGTTGCCGATATTTATCGCCCGATGACAAGCCTTGCATTGCGCGATGCTGACAACCATGATTTGAACCCATATCGTGGTAATGCTTTCCAAACGAAAGTATTGGACGAAAATGGTAAGCCAGTTGAGCGTGATAGTTTAGGTCGTATGCGCTATCGTGACGTGAAAGATGATGAGGTGGCTAACCGTGATAACTACAAGCGTGCAAAATTGTATGATTATATGGACGGGGATAAGCAATCAAAATATTTCGAAGATTCTCCGATGTATGATTATGGCAAGCGTACTTTGATTAGCGATAAAGCGCGTGTTATCAAAGGGGGGTCTTGGGCTGACCGTGCTTACTGGGTATCTCCTGGCGCACGTCGCTTCAAAGATGAAGACAAATCGGACAAAACGCTTGGTTTCCGTTGTGCAATGACCCGTAACGGTGGTCCTTCTGGCAATGAAGACGTAGGTGGTAATGTTTTTAAAAGAACAAATAAGAAAAAGACTCAGCGTAAGTATAAGAAATAAAACGTTGTTGTCGTAAATAAAAAAGTCCAAATTCACAATCAGTGAATTTGGACTTTTTTTATTTGCAATCTATTGACTTTCATTGTTTTAGTTTGAGGTTTTATCAAACTTCAGCAATTCCGTATATGAATAAAAAAGATATTAGTACATTGGTTTTACATCGGAAGGGCGATTG
>JAYVKQ010000561.1:0-3561 GCA_043768285.1 Saprospiraceae bacterium
TTATTAGGCTTTTAGATGCAAAAAATATTCTAAAATCGTGTTTCGCATATTTCATAAAACGTTGATAACCATATAGTTAATTACGCAACCAGTTCATAAATACTGAGAAGGTAGATTTTCAAAAGTTGACTTCGGGTTTTCCTGTTAATATCTACCCCCTCAGTATTTTAGATCTACAACTTTAAACTTATCCCCTTTTATCACCACAACATACCATCTTTTATAACGCGCCGCTTTTACCTTTGCTTTTGGGTCATAGGCTAAGTTTGTACAAAGGAAAAGGACAATAGCTCATTACCATTGTCCTTTTTTATAATTAAAATTTCCCGTTAAGCCTATTATTTTTTGAAAGGCAGCGCATTCACACGGCGACCAACGACATAGCCTTGACGAAGACCTTCTTCACAGTCCATACGGAAGTGAACGCCGAGCCAAATACGAGAGTAAGCATTTTCAGCTGCCATGTCGTAGAATGAATCGAAAGTACGCGGCTTACCGTTGAAATCACTTCTACCTTCGTGACAACGGTCAGTCAAGGTGATTTGCGCACCAAATACGGATACCAATGCTTCAGCAGCGGCAGCACCAAATGTTGAATGACCACTTGGGTAAGCAGGGAATGAGGGTGTGCTTTTCAAAAAACCTGTACTTGTTAGGCTTTCGACTTTCCAATTAGCACTGATATTTTTAGAAATATAGCTGGCTGGGCGTTCTACGTTATAGTGAAATTTTGAATTCCAACAAGCCACAGATGCATCGTTGAGAGCCAACCCAACTTTTACAGCCGCTAAAAGTGCTACTTCCAAATTTGCCTTTTTTTGATCAATCGCTTGATTAGCAATGGCAATCCAACGAGAAGGTGGGCTAAACGTAAAGCCTAAAACGTCATCACTCCAAAATTCCGCAATCCATTGATCTTCATAGGTTTGTGGCGTTGTACGCGAGAAAACTTCTAAAGCTTGTGTATAATAAGCCGATGTTTTATCTTCTGAGTAAGGGAGTGGCGGACGGCACAATTTGTCTTCCTCCCGAATAGCGAATACACGCGCTTTACCCCAATAAGGATACATAGCTGCTTCATTACCCGGGGCAGTTGGTTTCCATTTACCTGGTCCAGCAGGCGGTATATAACCAGCAGGACGAGGGTCAAGATACTTATCGTGCGCCTCTTTATCCGTTGCTGAAAACTCCCAAACGACATTCGCCACAGCTGTACCATGTTCTTTTGAACGGCGAAGGGTTTCAGCATCAGCAGCATTGGCATATTGCACATTGAGTGAACTTTCTAATGCCGCGATTTTGAAAGCATCGGTAGCGCGCACATTAGCAAAAAACTTCTTGAACAATGTTGCATATACAGCGTTTGTAACCGTGGGCCAGTGGTATTCTTTGCCATCTTCTACTTTGGGTATCGTTAACCCAGCAATTTTAGGTGTTAAAGATTGATACTGTGGCATACCCGATACGTTTGCTTCATAAGCCGCTAAGCCAACATGACCCAACATACGGGCAGCTGGGCAAGGGCGATAAACAGCCGCGTAGCGTTCTACTTGAAGAAATAAATCTTGCCATTCGGTAACGACTTTTGCGTCATATTCGGCGGTGGTTTTGAGTGCAGTAGGTGCTTCTAAAATTGGGTCGTTACAAGCTGTAAATGTCAAGACAAAACCCAATACCAACAATAGTAAATGTCTAAATAACTTCATGGGACGGAACTTTAAGTTTGTTCTTAATTAATAATTGTTTGTTTATACAAAAAGTTTAATGATTTTTAGCGCAGCAATTGGGGAAAGGGGGATATGTTCATCATCAAGTGTTCAACGGTTATTTAGGGACAAAGTTAAACCAAGAATTCTTCTTTTACAATACCAAATAATAATATTTTTTAAATAATAAAAAAAAATATTGCGTCTTTTCCTATTTTGCCTACTGCCTCCTGCCTACTGCAACGCTCAAAATTGCCCTTTTTTCACCAATTTAAAAAATCGAGTCACAAAGAAATAGGCTTGTATGATTAAGGATACCACATAACATACCCAAATGCCTTTAGCGTTCCACCCTTGATGCACCGCCAACCAATAGCCAATGGGCAAACCGACTATCCAAAAAGCGATAAAAGACAGTATAAAAGGTTGCACCACGTCTTTGATAGCCCTCAAAAGCGACATACTCACCGCTTGCATTGCATCAGCCAATTGGAATAAGCCGCCCAGAAAAACCAAGCTCGCGGCTGTACCCACTATTACGGGGTCGTTGATATATAAAGTAGCAACGGATTTTGGTATTGCTAAAAAAAAGAAAGTTGGTATTAGCATAATGCCAACGCCCAATATCAAAGCCGAAACACCCGCTAACCATATCCGTACCCGACTGCGATACGCCAACGCCTGCCCTACCCTAATCATACCCGCCGTTGAGACACCTAATATAGTCACATAAGTGGCTGATACCAAGTTTAAAGCGATTTGATGCGCCGCTTGTTCCGTTTTGCTGATTTGACCAATAATGATAGTGCCTACACCAAACGCCATAAACTCGACCAACATCTGCAAGCCCGAAGGCACGCCCATTCGGATAAATTTCTTAAATTCAGCCCACACTGCCGACCATTTAGTTTTGGCTTGTCTAAAATAGGCTAATTCTTTATTTGTCAAAATTACCCACAATATATAGAGTGCCATTAAAAAATGAACAATGCCCGTATTGATGGCGATGGCATTCATACCCCATTTTGGAAAACCCCAATTGCCGTATATCAACAACCAATTTAAAAACACATCTAAAGCCAAACCGACAAAAGCCACTACCATTGTAAGGCGCACATATTCAAAAGCGTCTAAAAAATTGACAACAGTTGCAAATAACACTAAGGCTGGTATGGCGTATAAAAAATGATATAAATAGTCAACAGACATAGCAGATACTGAGGGGTCTTGTTTCAAAACATCAAAATTTTGAATACCCAACCACAATATAAAAGTGCAAACGATGGAAAAGAACACAGCTATCATCAATGCCGCTTTAGATAAGGTATTTACCTTTTGCCCATCGCGCAACTCATGCGCCTCAGCTACGGGCGAGGGCAATATCCGCAGTGTACCCCACACCAATATCATAGCACCGATATAGACGACCCCCGCAATGCTCTGTGCCGCCAAAGCCGTATCGCTCAAATGCCCCAACATCAGCGTCCCAGCTACACCCATGAGCATACCGCTCAACTCTCCCAACATCAAAGGCAAGGCTAAAGTAAAGGTATCGCGTAATTCTCTGCGTAAAATGCCGCTCGTCAATAAGCGTGAATATTTGTTCGTGCGTGTCGCTACGTTCATTTTTTTCATAATCAAGCGTGAAGATAGACGAAAAATTTTAAACACTCGTAAAATGAAGTTGTTGAGAATTGCGTTAGTTTTGCGGGGCGTTATGCGCAAAATACTGAGGGGATGTAAATCGTTCAAACCCAATATTCATAACTCATCATTCATAACCATTAGTGTTCAAAGGATTTTGGTAAATTGACTAAAAATGTTTCGTGCGTAGGTTTAGTAAACGGAAAATTAT
>JAYVKQ010000562.1:0-2154 GCA_043768285.1 Saprospiraceae bacterium
TTGTAAAGCAATTTACAATAGATCAATGCAGCGACCGTAAAGTTACTTTTTTTTCTCGATATGACAATAGTGACTTTTTGTTTACTAAACCTTTGTCAAACAATGCAACTCAGTAAGTTTATAACATTATTTTTATATCCTCCTAAGTTGACGACATTAAACTTGAAATCACCCCGTCAATATGCGTTCTACATATTACTCACACTCAACCACCGTAAAGCCATTACCTGCAGACAAACAAGCAACGCGCAATTTGCCACCCGCAGTAATTGCATATGCCGTTTGGCAATAGTAATCACCCGCCGCAGGGTCTTGACCGCCCATTCCTAAGTCAATTTTTTGGATAGAATTCCAAGTGCCATATTGAATAGGTGTAGATGCAAATTCTGCATTGACATCTACGATGGTTTGACGATAACCTTTTTTCGTCACGTCAAACATGACAAATTTGCTCGCTTTCGGGTTTGCCAAATTGGTTGACCACGTAAATACGCCATACATCAAATATTTACCTCTATTAAATTCAAAGGCTTTTAGACCTACGGACGAGCTATTCACCAACGCCGAAGAAAACCAAACGGGGTTTGATAAGGCGCTTGATACATAAACTGGTGGAATACCGCCCGAATTGTAGAAGAAGTCTGTTGAATTTGGAATTGGCGTAATCTCCATATTGGGTCCATCACCAACACCACCAGCCGCTAATCCAGAGAAGTTCTGAGTAGTCGTAAACGCAGTGACCGCCGTTTTAGACGTTAAATTAGCCGCAGGAACAGTGACTGAATACATGATAGGGTCAGCTTTAGGGCTGCGCCTCAATGGTTCGCGGTTTACGAAATACATAACGTAATTTGTCCCTTCTTTTTTGACTTGAAAATTTTGAATAATTGCATTGGTCGGAATGGGTACATTCACCACTCTGACGGGTGCGCCCGTGCCATTCACCCACGCGCAAACCTCCACATTTCCCGCTTGCCACGGATTGTTGCAAGAGAATAAATTGGCATCAACGGCTTGAATAACCTTCGTTGGGGCTAAGGTTGTGCCTGTAATCACCATATTCAAATCTGTTGGCGCAGCCGTTGGGTTAGCCATACTGTATTTTTTGATACCGCCATTGGTGGATACAAATAAGTTAGAACCATCCGCATCGAAGGCGATAGATGTTTCTGGATTGGTATTAAAAAAAGCGGGTCTTTTGCTACCTGCCAATGAATAATCCGCTAAAGTCGTGACCTTCGTAAAGCCATAATCCGTTACGCGAATAGAATAAAATTTAGATAATGCACCGTTTCTTAATTGAATGGTTTGAATACTTGATAGATTTAACGCCTGACCACCATTTACGATGGTTGCCGTATTAGGCGATATGGTAATAGTCGGTGTAATAGCACTAACGTTAGTGCCTTGTGGTACGCGCACATCAATGACACCTTTATCGTGGTCAATGACGGTTGATTGCGCGCCCGAAATAACAAAGGTCTCAATTTTCGGAACTTGGGGTGCTTGCTCCGATATGCTGACCGTGTATTTTTTCGTCACTTTATCCGTAAATACGATGGTAAATGTTTTAGCAACTGAAAAGTCTATCGAGTCCGTTATCACAGGCGTAACAGACGTTGGGTTGATACCCGCAGGATAGACGAATTTTATTTTAAAACGCTTGCCGGGGTTGCCATCGTCGGGTACAATCGCGTCTATATTGCCCTCTGTTTCGGATACTTTTGATATAGATAAAATAGACTTCAAAGTATCGCCTTTTGTGCTTGTGATACCAAGGTCAGATACGACATAATTAGCGGCGTTTGGGTCAATAGGCGTAGGGGTGGGCTTGTCCTCTTTTTTACAAGCCGCGACCATGATTATGCCAATCATCAGCATCGCAAGAGCCGCTATATTGATTTGGCGTAGGGTAGGGTATTTAAACTTATTTTGCATACGATTTTGATATTTTAAAATGTGTAAATATATAATATGGTTTATTTTAAATTATATTAGCTAATTGATTATTAATGTTTTATAATAAATATTGTCATGATTAATGAACGAATATCTTCTTTCTAAATGCCGAATAATCATTAATATTAATCAAAAATATAAGGGTTTTTCTATGAAAAATCAACACACGAATTACACGAATTAATACACGAATTT
>JAYVKQ010000563.1:0-20306 GCA_043768285.1 Saprospiraceae bacterium
TAGAGGCGACCGCTTCAAGGATTTTCACCGCGATATTCAAGGCAATAACGACATTTTGTCCATCACGCGCCCCGATGTGATTGAGGCGATTCACCGCGCGTATTTGGAAGCGGGTGCGGACATTATCGAAACAAATACGTTTTCGGGAACGTCTATCGCGCAAGCCGATTATGAATTGCAAGAAGCCGTTTATGACATCAATTTTGAATCGGCAAAGGTCGCGCGTAAAATTGCGGACGAATTTACGGCGGCTAATCCGTCAAAACCACGCTACGTTGCGGGAGCGATTGGCCCGACAAATCGGACGGCTTCAATGTCGCCCGATGTCAACAACCCTGGCTATCGCGCTGTGACTTTTGACGAACTCGTGGACGCTTATTATGAGCAAATTCAAGGCTTGGTGGACGGTGGTTCGGATATTATTTTGGTCGAAACCATTTTTGATACGCTCAATGCGAAAGCGGCGATTTTTTCGATTGAAAAATACTTCGACGCACACCCCTCAGTATCAAGATTGCCTGTAATGATTTCGGGGACGATTACCGATGCTTCGGGACGAACGTTGAGTGGTCAAACATCAGAAGCATTTTATATATCTATCTCTCACGTTTCCAATCTTTTAACGGTCGGATTGAATTGTGCTTTGGGGGCAGACGAAATGCGTCCGCACGTTCAGAGTTTGTCAAATATTGCGACGTGCTTGGTTCATGCCTATCCGAATGCAGGTTTACCTAACGAATTTGGCGAATATGACCAATCGCCCGAAGAAATGCAGACCTATATCCGCGACTTTGCTGAAAGTGGTTTTGTGAATATCATTGGTGGCTGTTGTGGTACAACGCCTGATCATATTCGCGCAATGGCAGAAGCGGTGAAAGGTATCAAACCGCGTGAAGCTGCAAAATCTACGGGCTATTCGATGTATGCAGGTTTAGAACCTTTGATTGTCCGTGAAGAAACTAATTTTATCAACGTCGGTGAGCGTACCAACGTAACCGGTAGCCGTGCGTTTGCAAGATTGATAAAGCAAGGTGATTTGACTGCCGCTTTGGATGTAGCCCGCCAACAAGTAGAAGGCGGTGCGCAAATCATTGACGTGAATATGGACGAAGGCTTGTTGGATTCCGAAAAAGCGATGGTGGAGTTTTTGCACCTTGTTATGTCTGAACCTGATATTGCCAAATTGCCGATTATGATTGATAGTTCTAAATTTTCAGTCATAGAAGCGGGTTTAAAATGCGTGCAAGGCAAATGTATTGTCAATTCCATTTCGATGAAAGAGGGCGTTGATAAATTTATTGAGCAAGCTAAAATCGTTAGACGCTATGGTGCTGCAGCCGTTGTGATGGCATTTGACGAACAAGGACAAGCAGATACCGCACAACGCAAGGTAGAAATATGCGAAAGAGCCTATAAAATATTGACCGAACAAATAGGCTTCCCTGCCGAAGACATCATATTTGACCCCAATATTTTTGCCGTAGCTACGGGTATTGAGGAGCATAATGAATACGCTATTTATTTTATTGATGCTACCAGAGAAATTAAAAAACGCTGCCCAGGTGCTAAAATTTCGGGCGGCGTGTCCAACATATCGTTTAGTTTTAGAGGTAATGATAAGGTGCGAGAAGCCATGCACTCGGCGTTTTTGTACCATGCAACCCGCGCGGGTATGGACATGGGCATCGTGAACGCAGGCATGATTGAGGTCTATGACGAAATACCGCCCGACCTATTGGGTTTAGTAGAAAATGTGCTTTTCAATAAAAGCGATAATGCTACGGAAGAACTCACCAATTTTGCAGAAAAATTGAAGGACACAGGCGGTAAAGCCGTACAAAAAGACTTGGCTTGGCGCGAATTAACACTCGAACAGCGCATTACCCACGCTCTTGTGCGGGGTATTGACGAGTTTGTAGATGAAGATACTGAAGCTGCCAGAGTACAATATCCGACCCCCCTCAGTATTATCGAAGGTCCTTTGATGGATGGGATGAATGTGGTGGGTGATTTGTTTGGTTCGGGTAAAATGTTTTTGCCGCAAGTTGTCAAATCGGCAAGGGTGATGAAAAAAGCGGTTGCTTACCTAACGCCATTTATTGAAGCAGAAAAATTGAGAACAGGCAATACTGAAAGCTCATCGAAAGGTAAAATATTGATGGCTACGGTCAAAGGTGACGTGCATGATATTGGTAAAAATATCGTGGGCGTGGTCTTGGGTTGCAATAATTTCGAGATTATTGATATGGGTGTAATGGTTCCTGCCGATAAGATATTACGCAAAGCAAGAGAGGAAAACGTGGATATTATTGGTCTTTCGGGCTTGATTACACCAAGTTTGGACGAAATGGTACACGTGGCAAAGGAGATGGAACGTCAAAACTTCAACATACCTTTATTAATAGGTGGGGCAACGACTTCAAAAACGCATACGGCGGTCAAGATCGAACCGAGTTATACAAAAGGTATTGCGATGCACGTTTTGGATGCCAGCCGTGCCGTAGCCGTAGCCAGTTCGCTATTAGCTGCCAATAAGGAACAACGCCTTGAATATGTGGACAATATTCGCACAGATTATGAACAGGTGCGGATACTGAGGGGTAATAGAAAATCATCTAAAAAATATTTAACTCTCCGTGAAGCGCGTAAAAACAGAACGCCTTTGGATTGGGCAAATTACACGCCGCCAAAACCAAGTTTCTTAGGTTTAAAAACTTTTGAAAACTACGATTTAGCGGAATTGCGAAAATATATTGACTGGACACCGTTTTTCCAATCATGGGAATTGCACGGCAAATATCCTGCAATATTGACCGATGAAATAGTCGGTGTAGAAGCTACCAAACTTTTCAACGATGCCCAAAAAATGCTTGACCGCATTGTTACTGAGGGGTGGTTGAAAGCAAGGGGTGTTATTGGTTTTTTCCCTGCCAATGCTATCAATGATGATGATATTGAATTGTATTTTGATGAAACTGACGAAGAAGTGCTTACCGTTTTACACAATTTAAGACAACAGAATCAGAAAGCACCCGGGCAACCTAATTACTGTTTAAGTGATAATGTTGCCCCTAAAACAAGTGGTAAAAAAGATTATATAGGTGGTTTTGCCGTCACAACAGGTATTGGCATTGAAGAACACGTCGCTCGTTTTGAAAAAGACCACGATGATTATAATGCCATCCTACTGAAAGCTCTCGCAGACCGTTTTGCTGAAGCCTTCGCCGAGCGTATGCACGAGCGCGTCCGCAAAGAGTTTTGGGGATATGCCAAAGACGAAACCCTTAATAATGAGCAACTTGTAGAAGAAGAATATAAAGGTATTCGCCCTGCACCAGGCTATCCCGCTTGCCCAGACCATACCGAAAAAGCGACCTTGTGGCAATTGTTAAAACCAGAAGACAATGCAGGTATCACTATCACCGAAAGTTTCGCCATGTATCCGACGGCTGCTGTGAGTGGTTGGTATTTCAGCCACCCCGATAGCAAGTATTTTGGCTTAGGTCAAATATCGAAAGACCAAGTTGAGGATTATGCCGAGCGTAAGGGTATGGGATTGGAGGAAGCAGAAAGGTGGTTGGCTCCTGTTTTGAATTATGATGTTTGATTTTTTTTTTAATACCCCTCAGTATTTCACACATTTTTCAACAATAGTAAACAATGAAAGCCATCTTTCTGACAAAATACGGCAACAGTGCCACTGCCTTCGAGACACGCGAAACCGATATGCCAACTCTTGACAAACATGAGGTTTTGATAAAAGTACATACGTTTGGTCTTAACTTCGCTGATGTGGTGGCACGTCGTGGACTATATCCCGATGCCCCTAAAAACCCCGCTGTGTTGGGTTATGATGTGGCAGGAACTATCCATGCACTGGGCAGCGATATCACAGATTTGCAAATCGGGCAACGTGTAACAGCTTTGACGCGATTCGGTGGCTATTCAGAATATGCCAAGACAATGCGCGAAGGCGTAACGCCGATACCTGATAGTCTGGACTATGGCACAGCAACGGCATTAGCCACGCAGGGCTGCACAGCTTATTATTGCGCTTATGAGAGTGTGCGCTTACATGAAGGTGATAAGGTGTTGATACACGCGGCGGCGGGTGGTGTGGGTAGCCTTTTGGTACAAATGGCAAAGCATGAAAAATGTATCGTATATGGTACAGGTTCGAGTAGCAAAATGGATTATTTAAAAAAAATCGGCGTTGATGTGCCTATTGACTATACCAAAGAAGATTTCGGGGCTTTCTTGAAAACTCAAGGCGTTAAAATAGATGTGGCTTTTGATAGTTTAGGCGGCAAAACGTTTAGAAACAGTTATAAAACCTTGAATGCGGGGGGGCGTATCATCAGTTTTGGTGCAGCAGAGCAAATCAACGGCAACAAAACCAATAAAATAGGGGCAGCGATGGCAGCATTGGGTTTTGGCTTTTTTTCGCCGATACCTTTATTAATGAAATCAACGGCTATTATTGGTGTTAATATGTTGCGTATTGCTGACAATCGCCCGAAGGTGTTTAGGCAATGCTTAGAGGCGGTGGTCAAAATGGCTGAGCAAGGTATTATTAAACCAACCGTTAGTAAAACATATAGAGCCTCGGAAATTGCCGCAGGACATGATTTTTTAGAAAGCCGTCAATCAGTAGGTAAGGTAGTCGTAGAATGGTAGTTTTTTGGGTAAAAAAATTAAAACATGAGAAACAAAAATTAAAATAAGCGAGTAATGGTAAATATTTATACTTTTGCACCGCTTTTTTAACGCTTCAACAAAAAACTACGTGGCATGTCAAAAAATTTGCTGATTGTAGAGTCTCCCGCTAAAGCTAAGACGATAGAAAAATATTTGGGTGCTGACTTCATCGTAAGATCAAGTGTCGGACATATCCGCGACCTTGAAAAAGGTGGATTGGCGATTGATATTAAAAACAATTTTAAGCCCAATTATGTAGTCACCCCTGAAAAGCAACGTGTGGTGAGAGACCTCAAAGAAGCCTGTAAAAACGCCGAAGAAGTATGGCTCGCAACGGACGAAGACCGCGAGGGAGAAGCCATTTCTTGGCATTTGTGCAAGGTATTAGGCTTAGATGAACATACGACCAAGCGTATCGTTTTTCATGAAATCACTAAGCCCGCTATTCAAAAAGCCGTACTTAATCCGCGTAAGTTGGACTTAGATTTGGTAGATGCCCAACAAGCCCGCCGTGTGTTGGATAGATTGGTCGGTTTTGAATTATCTGAATTGTTATGGAAAAAAGTGAAAGGCGGACTATCCGCAGGGCGTGTACAATCGGTAGCCGTCAAATTGGTGGTTGAGAAAGAACGCGAGATACAGAAATTCAAATCAACCCCTTTCTTTAAAATAGATGCCAATTTTGCCGTCTTAAATGCCCAACAAAAGACTGTTACCCTCAAAGCCGAAGCACCAGAACGCTTCGATACTGAGGGGGGGGCGCGTACTTTCTTAGAAAACTGCCGTGGTGCGATATACAAAATCAAGAATATCGAACTAAAACCGCTCAAACGCAAACCGACTGCCCCTTTTACAACCTCTACTCTGCAACAGGAAGCCAGCCGTAAATTGGGTTTTTCGGTAAGCCGCACCATGCAAAATGCGCAACGCTTATATGAATCAGGGCATATCACGTATATGCGTACCGACTCGACCAATATGAGTGAATTGGCAATTGCCAGCATTGCTCAAGAAATTGAAACAGCTTTTGGCAAGCAATATGTGCAAACTCGCCGCTTCAAAACCAATAAAGAATCGGCACAAGAGGCGCACGAAGCCATTAGACCGACTTATATCCAAAACCGCCAAGTATCCCAAGATCGAGATGAGCAACGTCTCTACGAATTGATTTGGAAACGCACTATTGCCTCCCAAATGGCAGACGCAGAACTGGAGAAAACCATCGTAGATATTGGCATTTCGACTATAAAAGAGGCTCGTTTGGTAGCTGAAGGTGAGGTTATTAAGTTTGATGGCTTTTTGAAAGTGTATCTCGAATCCAAAGATGACGATGATGAGGATGCAAAGGGCGTATTGCCCCCCCTCAGTATCGGACAGGTTTTGAACTTCAATGATATGACCGCGACGGAGCGTTTTACCCGCCCACCTGCGCGCTATACAGAAGCCGCTTTGGTGAAGGATTTGGAAGAAAAAGGCATTGGTCGTCCTTCAACATATGCCCCCACCATTACTAAAATTATGGAAGAAAATAGGGGTTATGTCTTGAAAGAAACCCGCGAAGGTATGCCACGCGCGTTTGCCGTACTGATGCTCGATAAGCAAGGTACTATTACGGGTAAAAAACAATCAGAAATGACGGGCGCATTGAAAAATCACCTTGTACCTACTGATATGGGTATGCTCGTGGTCGATTTTTTAGATATGCACTTTGATAAAATAATGAGCTACCAGTTCACGGCAAGCGTTGAAAATCAATTAGATGAAATAGCCGATGGCAAGCGCGAATGGGTTGACATGATTTCAAAATTTTATGACCCTTTTCACGCCGATGTCGAAAGAACCATCTTAGAAGCCGAGCGCGTGAGTGGTGAGCGTATATTGGGTACTGACCCTGTTTCGGGTAAAACGGTCTTGGTTCGGATGGCAAAATATGGTCCCGTGGCGCAAATCGGTACTGCAGAGGAGTTAGGCGAAAATGAAAAACCCGCCTATGCCAACCTACAAAAAGGACAATCCATTGAGACGATTGAATTACCCGAAGCAATGAAATTGTTTGAATTGCCGAAGGTATTAGGGCGTTTTGAAGGTGGTGATGTCTCCATTGGTATTGGGCGTTTTGGTCCGTGGGTCAAATTTGGCGACACCTTCGTGTCTGTTCCCAAAGGCGAAGATCTCATCAGTGTTTCACTCGAAAGAGCCGTTGAATTATATGATGAAAAACGCAAGGCAGAAGCGCCTATATTCACCTATAATGGCTTTCCGATTACGAAAGGTACGGGGCGATTTGGTCCTTTTATCAAGTGGAATGATATGTTTATCAATGTGCCACGTAAGTTTACCTTAGAAACTTTGACACTTGAGCAAGCCGCTGAGTTGATAGATGCCAAAAGCGAAAAAGAAGCCAATCGCTTTATTCATAATTGGACTGCCGAGAAAATCACTGTTGAAAATGGTCGTTGGGGTCCATTCATCCGCTTCGGCAAACATATGATAAATGTCAAACGGGAGGGTAAAAAAATAACTTCCGAAGAAGCCGCTACTTTGACTTTGGAAGAAGTGAAAAAAATGGTTGAAGCCGAAGTACCTGATGCTTTTGTTGTAAAGAAAAAGGCAGCAGGTAAGGCGGTGAAAGGGAAAAAGTAATTAATTCTACTTTGGCACTCTAATGATATTAAAAAACCTAAGAAGGTTTTTGATTTTCTTTTTATAAAAAATTGAAAATTTTTATAAAAAGAAAATCAAAAACAGCCACCCTTCCTGCCAGGCATGAAAAACCAATCTTAGTTTTTTTTTAAGTGTCAAATTAGAATTAAAAAATTTTATCTAAAATAGAGGGGGTATTTGCTACGGCGAGTACCCCCTCAGTATTTTTAGCCCCTTGGTCGAGTTTCATCTAATATTCATCGTTAAAAATACTATCAGCCCTTGACACGATTGATTTTTTTTATTTATTTTGCTATCAAATTAATATCATAATTAAATCAATTTTAAATCATGGAAAAAATAATAAAACCTATGTCTGGATGGTTCATGCTTTTAGTGACCATCGCCTTATTACTCGCCAGTATCTATGTCGCAATTGGTCAAACAAAACCCATAATTGCACTAATAGCGGGGTCTTCTTTGTTGATTATGCTCGTAATTAGTATTGGTTTTAAGGCTATTCAGCCGAACATGAGCCGAGTTTATACTTTATTTGGTAATTATGTTGGTACTGTACGTGATAATGGTTTTTATTTCATCAACCCATTTTACAAAGACCAAGCGATATCGCAAAGAGCCGTGACTATGGAAATTCCGACCTTAAAAGTAAATGATAAGCAAGGCAATCCCATTATGATTGGTGCAGTCGTGGCTTATCGCGTCAAGGATACCTACAAAGCCGCTTTTGAGGTAGAAGGTTTTGCAGATTTTGTCAAAATACAAAGCGAGGCTGCCGTGCGCAAATTGGCGGGTATGTATAGCTACGACAACTTTGAAGACCACGATGCGGTTGTCACGCTGCGGGTGAGTTCTGATGAAGTCAACCGTGAGTTAGCAAGTGAAATTTCAGAACGCTTACAGATGGCAGGTATCGAAGTAATTGAGGCGCGTATTAATCATTTGGCATATGCGACTGAAATTGCTGGGGCAATGCTCCAACGCCAACAAGCTACGGCAGTGATTGCTGCACGCGGTAAAATCGTAGAAGGAGCTGTGGGCATGGTCGAAATGGCATTGGCAGAGCTATCGCGCAAAGAAATTGTCGAATTGGATAATGAGCGCAAAGCTGCAATGGTTAGCAACCTATTGGTGGTATTGTGCAGCGACCATTCTGTTTCACCTGTTATCAATACAGGCTCTTTATATCAATAAAAATTCTGTAATGTCGAATTCATTCGACATTTGCTCATGTAGCGAATAAATTCGACACTACAAATTGCAGAAACATAAAATATATGACAAATGGCAGAAAAAAAATCATTCGTTCTGCGCATAGATGAGCGCACGTTTTCTGCCCTCGAAAGATGGGCGGCTGACGAGTTTAGGAGCGTCAATGGGCAATTGGAATGGCTAATTGCCAAAGCCTTAAAAGACGTAGGGCGGCAACCTAAAACATCAAACCCAGCCGTTATTATTGAGGGAAAAGATAAAACGAAGGGGAGGTGATACCTTATAATCCATACAAATATGAGTGTGAGGTATTCGATTTTTACTATTTTCATTTTAATTTTGAAAATAGTATTACTATTTTCATATAAAACATCAAAATAGTAATACTACCCCTCAGTATTTTAAACATTAGCCAAGCCATTTGAAATATGTATCATTACTTCATAAATTTCAAAACCTACTTCTGGTACACCCACCGCCGAAAGACCCTATTATCCCTCGCCATTGGGTTAATAACTTTCTGGTTTTGCTTACCGCGCCCACTTTTCGATGACCCTACAAGTATGGTTTTAGAAGATAGAGAAGGCAATTTGCTCGGAGCCCGCATTGCCAAAGATGGACAATGGCGATTTCCGTACAATGAGGCGATACCTGATAAATATGTGCAGAGTTTGGTTGAGTTTGAAGATAAAAATTTCTATTGGCATGGTGGCGTAAACCCCTTCGCCTTGGGGCGGGCTTTGCTGCAAAATGTCCGTAGCAATGATATTAAAAGTGGTGGTTCTACCATTACAATGCAAGTGATACGCATGGCTCGTAAAAATAAACCACGCCATATTTTCAATAAAATTTTAGAAGCGGTAATGGCTACCCGCTTAGAAATGACCCATTCTAAGGGCGATATATTGGCTCTATATGCCTCCAATGCGCCGTTTGGGGGCAATGTGGTGGGCTTGGAAGCGGCATCGTGGCGGTATTTTGGCAAAAGCCCGAAGCAATTGACGTGGGCAGAATCGGCAACTTTGGCGGTTTTGCCTAATGCCCCCGCGCTCATTCACCCAGGGCGCAATCGGCAGAGCCTTTTGAACAAACGCAATCGTCTTATTGACCGTTTGACGGCAAAGGGCATTATTGATAAAACCACAGGCGCGTTGGCGAAAGAAGAACCTTTGCCCGAGCAACCCGTTCCTTTGCCACAAGCCGCGCCACACCTACTTGACCGCGCCTACAAAGAGCATATTTTTAAAACAGCAAATCGCTCGCGCATACACACAAGCCTTGATGGAACGCTGCAAAAACAAGTGAATAATATCCTTAAAACGCACCATAACGATTTGATTAGCAATGGCATACACAATATTGCCGCTTTGGTTTTAGATATAGAAACGGGCCAGGTGATAGCCTATTGTGGCAACGTGGATGGTGCAGGAAAAGACCGTGGCGAGGACGTGGATATTATCACTTCATTGCGCTCAACAGGTAGTATTTTAAAACCTTTTTTATATGCATACGCGCAACAAGAAGGGGAAATATTGCCTAATTCACTACTACTTGATATACCTACCGAAATTGGCGGCTACCATCCCGAAAATTACGCGGAAACGTACGATGGTGTGATTGGCGCAAGGCGTGCGTTAGCGCGTTCTCTGAACATCCCTTTTGTGCGCTTACTCAATCAATATGGTATTGAAAAATTTTATCATAATCTAAAAAAAATAGGTATAAACTCCTTCACAAAATCGCCTGACCATTATGGATTGACGATGATATTGGGCGGTGGAGAAGCGACTTTATGGGATATTACCAATGCTTACGCAGGTATGTCGCGCACCGCAAAACATTGGTATAGTCTTGAAAATCAATACGGTATGCGCGATTGGGACAAACCCAGTTACATATACAATCCGAAATCCGAAATCCGAAATCCGAAATCAAAGACCCCCTCAGTATTGAGTGCCTCTGCAAGTTGGTTGGCACTCGATGCGATGAAAGAAGTGGAGCGACCCGATGGAGATGGCAACTGGGAGCTATTTCAATCCACGAAAACAGTGGCTTGGAAAACGGGAACGAGCTTTGGCTTCCGCGACGCGTGGGCAGTGGGCGTGACCCCTCAGTATGCGGTCGGTGTTTGGGTAGGCAATGCCGATGGTGAAGGTCGCCCAGGGTTGATAGGTGTTGAAAAGGCTGCACCCGTCTTGTTCGATATTTTTAATGCGTTACAGACTGATGGTGAATGGTTTAACGCGCCTTATGATGATATGCTGCAAGTTGAGGTATGTAAAAAAAGCGGGTATCGCGCAACGGATTTGTGCGAGAGAGATACCGTTTGGGCAACCAAAAATAGCGTCAAAGTAAAAGCCTGTCCCTTCCACCAAACCCTTCATTTTGATAAAACGGGATTATTTCAAGTGACAAGTGACTGTGAAAACCCTCAGAGTATGGTGCATCGGGCATGGTTTGTATTGCCCCCTTTAGAAGAGTATTATTACAAACCCAAGCACCCTGACTATACGCCGCCGCCATCTTATCGTGCAGATTGCAAAACCAATGAGAGTAAAATAAACCCTATGCAATTGATATATCCAAAATCAATCACGAAAATATATGTGCCTGTGGATTTAGACGGTACAGTGAGTGGCACTATCTTTCGGGTAGCCCACAGGGCTAATGATATAGCGATATACTGGCATCTTGATAATGCCTTTGTTGGCACAACAAAAATCTTTCATCAATTGGCAATGACCCCTTCAGTAGGGAAACATAAAATCACCTTAGTTGACGAAAACGGAAATAGATTGGAACAAAAGTTTGAAATTTTAAAAAAAATGTGACAGTGCAATTGTTTATATATTGTTGTAAATTATAATATTTAAAATTTCTAATTTGTTAATAATTACGCGACAAAAATTTAATTTTATCAATTATTTGTTATATAAATTTAAAAATTGATAATTTTTTTGTCAAAAAAATAAAAAATTATCAAAACGTAATTGTGACAGTTTTTATTGATTTATGTAACAGAATAAAAAAATTAAAAATTAAAAATATATTCCAAAAAGCTATAATAATTCAGAAATTGGCTTCAAATTTGTCTCATATTTCATATCTATGAAACTAAGCAATATTCGATATTGATGTCACAGATTTTAGATTAGTAATATCCACCAATTTTGGTGTTTTGATAAAGATTAGTTTTTGTGTTTATTTGTTTGGGTTAGAAGCCCTTGCTCAACAGCAAGGGTTTTCTTTTTGTCCCTACTCACCTTTATTTTCCCATATTTTTGTGAAGTGCAACGGAACGCTGTTCCGTTGTGAGATGTTGCCCACAATGGAATAGTGTTCCGTTGCACTTCATAAAAATTGTTGAAGAACCCTAAAATTCTATAACGTATTATTGTAGCTTTGCGCACTTTTTCAAAAAAACGGGTTGGCTTATACATGCAAGATAAAAAACGATATTTAGTTACCTCTGCCTTGCCATATGCCAATGGCCCATTGCACATTGGGCATTTGGCGGGCGCGTATATTTCGGCAGATATATATGTGCGCTATTTGCGCCTAAAAGGAGAAGATGTGGTTTGGGTATGTGGTTCAGATGAGCACGGCGCGGCGATTACTATTCGCGCCATGAAAGAAGGCTTAACACCCCGCGAAATTATTGATAAATACGATGCGATGTTCCGCAAGGCATTTGAGGGCATGGGTATTGCGTTCGATATATTTCACCGCACCAGTGAGCCTATTCATTATGAGACGTCGCAGGATTTTTTCCGTCAATTGCATAAAAACAATGCCTTTGAGGTCATAGAAAATGAGCAATATTATGACTCAGAAAAAAATGCTTTTTTGGCTGACCGCTATATCATCGGCACTTGTCCCGTTTGCGACAACCCCGATGCCTATGGCGACCAGTGCGAAAAATGTGGCTCTACATTAAGCCCCAATGACCTAAAAGCACCCATTCGCTCTACTTTATCGGGTGCAACACCCATAAAACGCCCTACGAAACATTGGTTTTTGAAACTCAATGACTATGAAGCGTGGTTGAAACGGTGGATTACTGAGGGGGTGCTTGAAGATGAAAAAGACCCAGAGATATTATTTAAAACGCATGACCCTAATGGTTGGAAAAACCACGTTTTGGGTCAATGTAAATCATGGCTCGAAGGCGGCTTACAACCCCGCGCTATGACCCGCGACCTGGATTGGGGTATCCCCGTGCCACCTGAAATCGATGAATCAGGACATAAAAAACTATACGTGTGGCTCGATGCGCCAATTGGCTATATATCCGCGACCAAACAATGGGCGATTGACCAAGGGCAACCCGATTTGTGGAAAAAATATTGGCAAGATGATGAGACCGCGCTCATCCATTTTATTGGCAAGGACAATATCGTTTTTCACTGTTTGATATTCCCTGCCATATTGAAAGCGCACGGTGGCTACGTGTTGCCCGTCAATGTTCCAGCCAATCAGTTTATGAATTTGGAAGGGCGCAAAATCTCTACATCTAAAAACTGGGCGGTATGGGTACACGAGTATTTAGAAGATTTTGAAGGCAAAGAGGACGTTTTGCGCTACAATATGATTAAAAATATGCCCGAATTGAGAGATTCTGAATTTACGTGGAAAGGTTTTCAAGAAGCCAATAATGCGGAATTAGTCGGCAATTTGGCAAATTTCATCAATCGTGTTTTTGTGTTGATTGAAAAAAATTATGATAAAGTATTGCCCGCTATTGCAGAAGGCAGGACGGTAGTATCGAGCGAAAATTCACCCAACCATGTAACCCCCTCAGTAGAAATAGAGCGTTTGAAAATTGGGATTGAGAAAGTAGGGGAGTTGATAGAAAAATTTGATTTCCGTGGTGCGTTGCAAGCCATGCTCGATGTTTCGACACATGGCAATCAACTTTTACAATTCAATGAGCCGTGGAAAACGGTGAAAATAGATAGAGACGCAGCAGGTGCAGCTTTAAATTTGGGTATCCAAATCGTAGCAGCGTTGCACGTTCTCTGCCAACCATTTTTGCCATTTACATCAGCTAAATTAGCTAAGATGTTGAATATCAATGATTTGAAAAATGGTGATTGGAAAAATTTGTTAGACAAATTAAATAATAACCAGCCACTTATTCCCGCAGGGCATATGCTCGGCGAATCGCAACATCTTTTCGTGCGCTTCACGGATGAGGTGATAGATACGCAAATTAAAAAATTGGAAGCCACAGATATAACTAAAATAGAAATGGAAAATCAAGTTGAAAATGTACCAACGCCCGTTGAAGAAGCAGCGGCCACCCCTCAGTATAAACCACTTAATGCGGAAATTCAATACGATGATTTCGCAAAATTGGATATTCGTACAGCGACCATTTTAACCGCAGAAAAGGTCGAAAAAGCGGATAAATTGCTGAAACTGTCTATTGATTTGGGTTTTGAAACCCGCACCATCGTATCGGGTATCGCCGAGCATTTCAAACCAGAAGATATTATCGGCAAACAGATATTGGTGATTGCCAATTTAGCACCGCGCAAGTTGCGGGGCATCGAATCCAAAGGCATGATATTGATGGCGGAAGATGCAGAAGGCAAATTGGATTTTGTCAGTCCGAGCGACGGGTGGAGCAATGGTTCGATTGTGAAATAAAGTTTTGACAAAAGAAACTACCATTCATTAATAAGTGTTACATTTGAAACGCAATATTAATATGTGTTTTTACCGACCCACTGTTCAACGCTACTTTTAATAATACACTATGACAATCAACACGTAACGGGCAGCGTTACACCATCTCAATAATGCGCGGTGCTTTAAAAATTGCTAAAATATTTGATATTCCCGTTTATGTCCATTGGTCATTCGGTTTGTTGTTCCTATTCGTAGCTTACATGGAGGATACGGTGCAGGGAATTTTATTTCAAAGCATTTATGTCCTTATTTTATTTGTATGTGTCGTGATGCACGAGTATGGTCATGCGCTGTCGGCAAAAAGGTATGGCATAACTACGCAGGATATAATCATATTGCCTATTGGCGGCGTGGCGAGGCTCAACAAAATGCCCGAAAAACCGTGGCAAGAGTTTGTGGTAGCTATTGCGGGTCCGATGGTGAATGTTGTGATTGCTTTGGTATTGGGCGCGGGTTTGTATTATGTACAATGGCAAATGGATAGCTATGAAGATGTAAGTGATCAATTCTCCATCCCCTACCGAATGTTAAATACATTAGTTTATTCTAATATTCTTTTGGTTGCTGTCAATATGATGCCCGCTTTTCCGATGGATGGAGGTCGTGTCTTACGCGCTTTATTATCATTACGCATGAGCAGAACAAAAGCAACTCAATTAGCTTCATTCTTAGGACAATTTATTGCAATATGCACCATTATTCTTTCATTATTACCACTTTTACACTATGTTATCTCACCATTCTCACTTTGGGGAGATAGAATTGCAATCATTTGGTGGGGTTTTCAACCTATACTATTGCTTGTAAGTTTATTTGTTTTTATAACTGCAAGGAGTGAATATAAAAATGTAGTCCTCGAAGAACGCTTAACCCAAGAAGTCGTTTCTAATATTTTACAAACCCAATATACCTCTTTGCAGACAAGCGACCCGATACACAAAGCTGCGCAAATTAAAACTACCGGTATAGAAACCAATTTTTTAGTCTTTGATGATGCCCAAATACTGAGGGGGGTGCTGCAAGAGGAGGATATAGCCGATGCGGTCAAGAATAACCATCATGATGGGCTTGTTTTTGCTTATACTACACATGAGTTTGTAACTATATCGCCAATGGATAGTGTGAAAGAAGCGTATTATACTATGCTCCAAACGGGACAATATATATTACCTGTTATGAACGAGGGTAAGTTAGAAGGCGTGTTAGATATGACACATATTCAACGATTTATAAAAAATCAATAAATCAATCAATAAATCAATCAATTATGCTTTTTAATAGGTTGATAGTTAGTGAGTTACAAAATAGAAAAGCCGTTAAGTGACAACACCCAACGGCTCCTAACTACTTCGATTTTTGGAAATTAATTTCTCACCACCATTGCTAAGGCAAAACTACCATCTTCATTGACGGCAAATATTCTGCCCGTTCTTTTAAGGAGTTTCCCTTTTTCGTAGGCTTCTACACCCACAATATCACCTTTTTCGTAATATATAAACTGCCCGTGTTTTTGTCCATCAAGATAGGTTGCATAGATACGCAAACCTTTAGAGAAGTCGTAAATTTCTTCAACTGCTCTTGTGCCGATTTCGCTTTGTCCGCAAGTCGTTAATTTTGTGCCTGTATATAATTTTTTATAGCGTACCTGCCCTTTAGAGTCATATCTAAATACGTTACCTAAGGGCGTAGTGCCGTTGCAGAATAAGCCTTGCTCAACCATGCGGTTGTTTTTATCCAAGCGGCGTACCCAACACACACGGTTTTTACTTTTAGCTTCAAAAGACAATTGTTCCGCTTCTATTTTTTTATAAATGTCAGCCGATACTGCGATGCCATCAGCTTGATAGATACCATTTTCAACTACTAATTTGACTGAATGAACGGTCAAAGTATCTTGTGCAGTGGCAACAGTTAGGGAGATAAATAGGGCGCAATAAGTAAATAAAATTCTCATAGTTTTGGTAAAAGTTATAAAATTTTAAGATTCAAGTTCATATCTAATTGCAAAATTTTGACCAAAATATGTAGAAGAAAGCGTTTACGATGCGGTATTTTTTGAATAATTAATTTTTTAAATATCAAATCTTTCAATTTGTGACTCTAATTATCTTGGTGTATATTGTAAATGTAATTTTTATTTTTTATAAAATATTGATTAATATTATATAACACATTGTTTTTTATTTTATTCAAAATATAATGATGGGTTACTTAAAAATCTGTGACGCAACTTTGAAAAAGAAAAAACATATATTGAAAAGCATAATCTTAAAAATTACCTTAAAATTTTAGAAAAAAGAGTCTTCTCCTTTGGGCGTTTATCTAAAATAGGTATTACAACCTCAGAAATTAACGTCTCTACAACAAATGTTTTTTGCGTAAATTACTGGGGGGGTGTATATTTGTACCTTCTTTGGTATCAAAATTGGGTTAATCACCTGTGAACATTTTTTAATATGTCGTAAGACACAAGTATATGTCAATGAAAAATTTCTCTTTTCTACTTGTTTTTCTCTTATCTATCAGCGTCCTATCTGCCCAAAAGGACAAAACGAAAGTAACTGCCAAAAGGGTAGAGGCAAAAGCATCATCATTTGATTCTGTTACCTTAGTGCTTCAGTTGGACAATTGTTCAGCTGCGGATTCCTTTTCATTGTGGCAGGCAGAGGGTTTGTTTCGAGACCCTATTCTTTTTACAAAGCCAAATGGTGAGGGCAAATTTACCTTCAAATTGGTGCGTACCGAATCACCACGTTTCTACTTCTTGGGCTTGAATCAAGAAAGCAATCAGTTGAGACCCGTCATTTTGGGTACTGAAAAAGAGGTGATGATAACGGGTGCATGTTTTAATCCGATGAATACGGAGGTAAAAAATTCAAAAATAAATGCCGATTATACTGATGCTTTCCGAAAAGCCAATCAATTGAAAATTGAGATGAACAAGGTGGTGCAGAATTATCAACTCAATTATAATGATGCAAGCTTCCGCAAGCAATACGAAGACGAGATGCTGGCAGTGGATAAAAAGAAATTGGCATTATTGGATTCTTTGAAAAAAACAAGTCCTTTTGTAGGCAAAATCATCGCTTTAGATACCTATACAAGCTATCAGCACGACTCTAAAAAGGCAGCCTATAAAGATGAAGTCGCTTATTTTGCTACGCAATATTTTCAATATGCGAACTTAAAAGATGTGGAGTACAACAATGTACCCTATATATTTGAGTTGGTACGCAACTATGCACAGGTGATATTGATGCCGCAATTGAGTTTGAGTCGTGTACAACAAAAAGAGATTTTTAGCAATTTTATTAATAGTTTTCCAGCCCAATCTATGGCGCGTAAGTACGCACTATCTGGTTTGATGACTAAAATGTTTGAAGCGCAGCACCCCCTCAGTATTGATTTCTCTGACCTTTATTTGGCAGATTTTCCAACTGAATCAGAACAACGTAAAGCGCAATTAAATATGATGGTCAATCAAATAAAAGCGCAAATGCTTGATTTACCTGCACCTGAGATTGCACAAGCCGATACAACAGGCACTATTCGCAAATTGAGCCAAATGAAAGGAAAAATTGTATTGGTTGATTTTTGGGCAAGTTGGTGTGGTCCTTGCCGCCGCGAAAACCCAAATGTGGTCAAATTATACAATAAATACAAAGACAAGGGTTTTGATATTTTGAGCGTTAGCTTAGACCAAGACCGTGCGCGTTGGGTAAAAGCCATCAATGATGACAACTTACTATGGGCAAGTCATGTGAGTGATTTGAAGTTTTGGAGTAACGAAGCTGCGCGCACCTATGGCGTATCGAGCATACCGAGCACTGTTTTGGTGGATAAAGAGGGTCTGATAATTGGTAGAAACTTGAGAGGAGAAGCTTTGGAACAAAAATTAACCCAGATATTTGGGTTTTAAATGATAGACTGAGCGATGGGGAAATTTTGGATTTTCCTAATCATTTTATTTTAATTATTTCTAAAATACTGAGGGGGTGCGTTCATGACGTGCCTCCTTTTTTTTTGCAAACAAAAATATTATAACGAAACATAACTTATTAAATACCGTATTTGAGTTATAATTACAAAACAAAATTATCTGAAACCCGATCAAATAACAAGAGAATACACAAGGCTAACGCTGAAACCATTATCGTATTTTTTTAAAAGTATGAGCTAAAAACCTTTTTTAAGGCATAATCCCGCGATAGGCTCATTCCAAGAACCGACCATTTTAGCATGATAGTACACGTCTGTACTACGCATTTTTCATTTGAAATTTTCTCAAAATCTGTACTCCTATTCATTCACGTAATTAAACAAATTCACCATGAAACAGGGACGTATTAATACTTATCTTTTTCGCTTAGGGTTAATGCTGACGAGCATTTCCTTTTTCGCTAATGCACTATCAGCCCAGACGTATTGCTACCAATTTAAGGATAGTATTGTGGGTAGTAAGTTGCATCTTAATATTATCATCACGCCTTCAAGCCCTTTTCGATTAGGTGGCTCAGATATTAAATTTTCATACAACGCTGCAGCCTTACAACTCGTCAATCCTGTAACATTTATATCGTCTCTACCTGCTGCCTATGGTGTTTCGGCACGTATGGTTTCGGCGGGTATAGCCAATGTAACCATCAATTATAGTGGTTTAACAAATTCGGGTATCAATATACCAGCTGGAGGTTTGAAAGTAGGCACTTTAACTTTCGATATATTAAACCCTAATATAGCCAGAGATTTTAAGCTTTTGAAAGGTGTGAAAAATGCTGTTGTATTCAAAGATGATAACACAACGGTCATGGTTCCTTCGGCACAATGTCCACCTTCGCCATATTCCTCTCTATTTTATGATTTAGATATCGAATTGAACGCCGATATTCCGATGGAGGAATGTGTTGAGGCAAATACACCGGGGTCAGTCAAAATTGATTTTATGGACGACGAAACCCGCGAGGTATTACCCCCAGGATTTAAATTCACCTTCTATTGCGAAGAAGTGACCTCATTGCGCTTAGGGGCGGATGGGGCGTTGCTCGTAAATGCACCTGTTACTGCAAATTTGCCCAATACCAATGCGGGTAAATTGCGCTCACTACCACGAGTGATTGCGCCTTTGTGGGATGAATGGCGAAGAGGCATGGGCAGTATCAACTGCCAAACAAAGGTATTGGCAAGCGGGCAAAGAGCTTTGATTATTCAGTGGAACGATATATCACCTGTGGACAATATTTCAAGTAGCAATTTGAATACTGACCCGATGAAAGCTAAGTTTAATGTGGTGATTTTTGAAAATTCGTCTATTATTAAGTTTAATTATAAAGATGTTGATTTTCAGAATGATATTGCAACACGCCCAGATTTAGTTCCTGTTGCCGACCAAAAACAGAATGGTGTACATGGTAGCGTGGGTATCAAAGGTTTATGCGAAAGGGGTATTGCCCGCGATGGCGTAAACAATATCATTTTTGATGGACCAACGGGCATTTCACTTTTTGACGTAAATACAGCGCAAGTATATAAATCTATTACTTTTTTTCCCATTGGGGAAGCCTGTATAATACCTACTCAACCTATTAGTAAAATAGCGTGTCAAAACACAACCCCTATAAAATTTGATATTGAGTCATCGGCTATAAATGGAAAATGGACAGGTACAGGAACTCCTTTTTTGAATAACGTCAATGTCCAAGCCGCTACGTTTAACCCAACACAAGCGGGCAATTTTACTTTAGTATGGCAACCAGAGTGCAATCAATTGGGTTATACCGTAAATGTAACTATTACGCCCCAAGCAACAGCCTTCGCGGGTAGAGACACGTCAATATGTGCAACTGGTACTATAAATTTGACTGGTGTTATTGGTGGTTCGGCTACAAGTGCCACATGGAGTGTTCCTTTAGGTATGGGTACTTTTAGCAATCCAAATGCCTTAACAACAACTTTTACACCTAACGTTACTTCGGGTACTATCACTTTAACTTTAACAACTAACGACCCAGAGGGACCTTGCCCCGCAGCCACAAGTACACTGA